>JACQEE010000184.1 GCA_016200725.1 Chloroflexota bacterium | reverse complement strand
GTCGAAGTAACGCACCTCGCCCTTCGACCCGCCTCAGGCGGGCTCAGGGCGAACGGCGGGGACATGAGCGGAGGGACTCTTCACTTCGTTCAGAGTGACAGAGCGTGGGCCGGTAGCTCAGTGGTAGAGCACGCGGCTTTTAACCGCGGTGCCGTGGGTTCGATCCCCACCCGGCTCACCATACTCAATCTCGATTAGGCACCTACGCGTCGCCCACTCGGGTTCACACGACGCCAGCGCGGTGCAGCGAGAGCAATTCGCCAGTCGATAGCCCGAGCCAGCCGCGGTAGATGAGGTCGTTGTGCTCGCCGAGATGCGGGGCTGGCCGCCGGATGCGCCACGGCGTCTCGGAGAGGCGATACGGTGCGCCGGGCATCGTGAATGTCCTCGAGCCCAGTTGCTCTAACTCCACGAAGAAGTCGCGGGCGAGCAGATGCGGCTGGCGCAGCAGTTCATCGGCTCGGTACAGCGGGCCCATGGGGACGTGCTCAGCGCCGGCCTTGGCGAACAGTTCGTCTTTGGTATGGCTCATCAACCAAGGCTCCATGAGTTCCCTGATGACATCGTGGTACTTCGCCCTTTCCCAAGATGGGCCGGCGAAGAGAGGGTCGATCGCCCATTCGGGACTGCCCATCGCGCGGACGAGCCGCTGCCACTGGCTGTCCTCGTAGATCATGACAAACACGTAGCCATCCTTGCATTCCACGAGATCGACGGGCGCTCCGGTTGTCGACCGCTCCTCCGTGCGAACGTAGGTCTCTCCCGTCAGGTGATAGCGAGTCACGCCCTGGTAGCCCATGATGTGCGTCGCCAGCATGTCGGCGATAGACATGTCGACGTGCTGCCCTTCGCCGGTGAGGTCTCTTGCGGCGAGCGCCATCGCCGTTGCCGCCGCGGCGCCGATCGCGCCCCAGTGCTCGGCGTGATACCAGGCGCCGCGAAGAGGCTCTCGGGCTGGGTCGCCGAGCCAGGCGTGGCCAAGCCCGGAACCGTGCCATGCGGTAGCGTCGTAACCCTTGTACCCCGAGTACGGGCCCCAGGTGCCAAACGGGGTGATCGAGGTCACGACCAACCCCGGGTTTCCCTCGGCCAGTGTGGTGTAGCCAAGACGCCTCGCCGCGCGAGAGTCCGGCGTCGCGTTCTCGATCAGCGCATCGGCATGGGCCACCAGATGTCCGAGGATTTCGCGGCCACGGACGCTGGCGAGGTCGAGGGTTACGCCGAACTTGTTCGCGTTCAGATAGATGAAGAGACCGCTCGCCTCGGTATCCGGCCTGTCCTCAGAAAAGGGCCCGTAGCGGCGCGAGTCATCGCCTTCACCGGGCAACTCCACCTTGATCACCGTCGCGCCGAGATCGGCGAACAACTTGGTGCACAACGACGCCGAGATGAAGCTGCCTATCTCGATGATGACGAGGCCTTCGAGAGGGCCGGGTAGGTCAGGCATGACGCGGAGGACTGTAGCAGAACGCGCGGCACTGCGGCGAGAATCAAGGCCACGATTGCGCCCCACCCAGGTTTGGTTAGAATGAGCGTGCGGGAACAGTCCGCGAAGAGGACACCATGCCATACGACGTGCTGATCCGCGGCGGCCACATCGTGGACGGAACCGGCAAGCCTGCCTTCGCCGGCGACGTCGCCGTCCAGGACGGTAAGGTCGCAGCGGTCGGCAAAGTGCATGGATCGGCGAAGCAGACCATCAACGCCGATGGCCTCGTCGTGGCCCCCGGCTTCATCGATCTGCACACCCACTACGATGCGCAGTTATTCTGGGATCCCCTTGCGACATCGTCTTGCTGGCACGGAGTGACAACGGTGCTCACCGGCAACTGCGGCTTCACGATCGCACCGGTCAAGCCTCCCGACAGAGAGTACATCATGCGGCTGATGGCCCGAGTCGAAGGGATTTCCTTCGACGTGCTAAGCAAGGGCTTCGACTGGGAGTGGGTGACCTTTGGCGACTATCTGCGCAGGATGGAATCGCGCCTCGGCGTGAACGTCGCGGCGCAGGTGGGCCACTCGGCGCTGCGCTACTACGTGATGGGGCCAGAGGCCTATCGACGCGCGGCGACCGAGAGCGAGGTGGCTGCGATGGCCGCCAACCTGGCCGACGCGATGGCCGCCGGTGCGATCGGCTTCTCCACCTCGCAGACGGCTCACCACACCGGCGGCTACGGGGAGCCCATCCCGAGCCGAATGAGCGAGCCGCAGGAGTTGCTCGCGCTCGCAGGTGTGCTTCGCAAGGTGGGCGGCGGCATGCTGACGCTCAACCCCAAGCCAGGCCAATCGGTCATCAATGAGCAGTTCCAGGAATTGCTGATCCAGATAGCCCAGGCTTCCGGGTCGTACATCGTCTGGAACTCGATCGCGCGCCGCTGGGACATGCCTGACCAGTGGAAGGTGAACCTGGCCTACATGGAACGGGCCGCAGCCAAGGACGCGAAGATTTACGCCGTGGGCAGGTGCCAGAGCCTCGACTTGGAGTTCAACCTCCACAAGACGAATCAGTTCGACCCCTTCCCTGCCTGGAAAGAGATCATCACCAAGCCGGAGGCGGAGAAACAGCGGCTGCTGGCCACGGAAGATGTACGCGCACGGCTGCGCGTCGATTGGGACCGCATGAAGGCGATTCCCCCGCACAAGCAGCGCATGGACCTGCTCGAGGTGAGCCGCACGACAACGCCGGCCAACAAGCGCCTCGAGGGCAAGCGCATCTACGCGCTGGCGGCGCAGATGGGCAAGCACCCGGTCGACGTGCTCTTGGACATCGCGCTCTCCGAGCGGCTGGACACGCAGTTCACCTACATTGGCGCGATGAACGGCGACATGGCGGCGGTCGAACAGATCGTGAAGTCTCCCTACTGCGTCCCCGGCGTATCGGATGCAGGGGCGCATCTCGATACCGATTGCGGTGTGGACTTCATCGCGGTGCTGCTCGGCCACTGGGTGCGCGAGCGCGGCGTGCTCAGCCTAGGAGAGGCCGTGCGGCGCTTAACCTCGCTCCCCGCCAGGTTGATGGGCGTCGCCGACCGCGGCGTGCTGCGCGAGGGCATGGCCGCCGACGTCGTCGTGTTCGACCCGGCGTCGATCAAGGCGCTGCCCCGAGAGATCACGAGCGACCTGCCGCATGGCGGACGCAGGATCATCCAGCGCGCGCAGGGTGTTCACTCCGTGATGGTCAACGGCGAGGTGCTGCTCACAGACAGCAAGCACACGGGCGCGATGCCCGGCCGCCTGCTGCGGCCTTCGGCTATCGCCGGCTAACGCCGCGATTGGCCTGCAGTCCTCGGACTGCCCCTTCGACGACTGTGCCCGCGAAGAAGTCCGGATTCATTCCAGCGTGCAGGCGCGCGGGGTTCGTGAAGACGAAGTCCGTGAAGTCGTTTTCACTGATGAGGTTGTGCTCGACTAACTCATGGGCTTCGACCAGCATCTTGTCCATGTCGGGGACATCCCAGTGGCCGATGTCTGAGCCAAGGATGGCCTGCAGGCGGACGCCGAACTTATTCATCTTGGTATCGAAGGCGCAGGCATTCATTGGATCGTCGGCCTCGCAGCCAAAGAAGAAGTGCGGCACAAACAGATCGCGGATGTCCTCAGCCTGCTCGATCTGGCAGGTCGCCCACTCGTCGATCTGCGCCGGGCCGGGCGGGATTCTGCGCACCTGCTGCTCCATCGCAGCCATCTGTGTTTTGACCTTCGCATGGCCGTACTCGGCGATGAGTCGCACCAGGAGATCGCGGTCGAGCAGCGCAGGGTCGAGGTTCTCGCGCAGCGCACGGACGTTGCGTTTCTCCCAGTGCGCGATGAGGCCGTTGTAGAGTCCAGAACCCCAGGCCACGCCGCCCTCGAGAAAAGCGAAGTTGAGCGTAGGGAAACGTCTCGTTACGCCGCCCATGAAGATTGCCCGGCACAGCGCCTCGCCCGCGGCGGCGAAGTGCCCGAGGTGGTTGAAGATGCCGTTGGTGGGGGAGCGCCGCCCATCCCACCCGCGAGCCGTCGAGTGCGAGACCGCCGCCACTTTGCACTCGATGCACTTTGCCCAGACAGGGTCGTAGTCGTAGTCGCTCTCGAATCCAAGCGCGTCGATGCGATGGCTGAACCACCGCTCGTCCGCACTGGGCGTCGCCCGCCGCACGATGCCAATCATGACGGCCTTGAGGCCCAGCGCGCGCGTCGCGTGTTCGATCTCGGCGATGGCCTCGGCAGGCGTGACCATCGGGATCACGGCGACAGGCGTCATGCGATCGCGGCAATCGTGATAGGTCTCCGAAACGTAGGTGTTATAGGCGCGGCATGCGGCGCGGCGCAACTCCTCGTCCGCGATGCCCGCGAGCCCCATGCCCATCGTGGGGTACAGCACGGAGAAGTCCAGGCCAAGATCGTCCATGCGCGAGCGGAGCAATCGCGGCAGCGAGACCGACGCACGGTCGACCGTGTTTCTCGTCGGGAAACTCCACCATGCAGGAGGCGTGAGCCCAGCCGCGCGGCGCTGTTGCGGCGTCAGGTCATGCCAGCGCCCGCGGCCCAGCAGCAACTCGTTCGATGCGTTCTCGGTGCGGAGGAACCGGTCGGCAACGGCTTGACCGCCGATCTGCCGAAGGTATTCGACGAGCACTGGCCCCATCTCGAGAAGATGGCCATCTGCGTCGATGACGGGATGTTTCAACTTAGCGCGGATCGACGCCGAAGTAGCCGTGGAAGATTTCGTCACGTTGCTCTCCGGATCGCGGAACGAACGTCTGTCGGGGATGGTAGGAGCCTCGCTTCGAGGCGTCAAGGCGCAAAGAGTCGCCGTTGGCGCTCATGGCGCTCGCCTGATAGCATGGCTCCATCTCAACTGGAGCGCACGGCGCGGAGGCAACCATGAACAAGCGGCCGGCCTTCAAGATTACTGGGTTCAACCATGTGGTCTTCGTCACCGACGATATGGAGAAGACGGTGCGCTTCTACCGCAATGTGCTTGGCCTCACGGTGAAGGCCACGGTTGCCTCGTCTCGCAAGCCGTCCGGGCTCATCGGCAAGCAGCGCGCCGCCGACGCCTGGAACCGCCTCTACTTCTTCGAATTGGCTAACGGCGATACGCTGGCCTTCGTCGAGTTCCCCGGCTTCGACACGACCTCCGAGTCCTCGTTCTTCATCAACCTTTGGCCAGGCAAGGGGCTGAAGGTCCAGCGTCCGCAGAAACTCGACCATGTCGCCCTCAACGTCGAGAACCGCGATGCCCTCGTCGCCGTGCAGCAGCGCCTGCTCGAGGCGGGCTACGCCCCGTCCGACCTACAAGAACTCGGCGGCTCGCCATTCGTCATGTCCATCTACGTCTACGACCCCAACGGTATCCCCCTCGAAATCGCGGCCTGGGGCGGCCCCAGCCGCAATTCCTCCGAGTGGTTCGTAGACCCGAACCCCGTGCCGAGCCTCCGAGACTAAGGGGATCAATGACGACAAACATCGTCTACAACGATAAGGCGACTACGTTGTCGCGGACAGAGCCGGGGCAGGATATCTGGCTGACGCTTCCAGACCTGGCTACGGCCACAGGTTGGGAGTTGAAACCGGAAGGCGTCTGCCGCGAGGGCATCTGCATCCCGCTGCCCGCCGACCAGTCACCGTTCATTCTCGGGGAGCGTGGGCAACGGCGCTTTAATCTCTCAGCCTTCGCGCGGCTCATCGAACAGCCCTTCGTCAGCGAAGAGGGCCTCGACACCTGGTACTTCGGCCCGGCGGGCTGGCAGTGGAAGGAGCGCCTCGCCTCCCAGCAAGCCCCCAACTTCACGCTGCCTGACTTCGAAGGCAAGACGCACTCGCTGGCAGACTACCGCGGGAGGAAGGTCTTCCTGCTCGCCTGGGCATCATGGTGAAGCTGCCGCCTTGACCTGCCAGTGTGGCAGGCGCTGCGGGAAGAGTTGAAGGGTAAGAACTTCGAGGTCGTCACGGTCGCCTGTGAGAGCAAGGGCGCCAAGGCGGCGCTGCCGTTCGTCCAGGCGGCCCACCAGCAGCATCCCTCACTCCTTGACGAGCGTCACCTGCTGCCGGAACTCTACAACACCAAGAATGTCCCCGC
>JACQEE010000183.1 GCA_016200725.1 Chloroflexota bacterium | reverse complement strand
TGGCTGAACTCGGCGCGCTGTTCGTTTGCACTGAGCACCGCCAGCCTTCTCAGCCGGAGCGCAAACACCTCCACCTGGTCATCAATGGAGGTCTGCTCCGGCCCTCCCATCTGCCAACCTTCCAGATTCTGTTTTGCGGGCATCGTCATGGGGCAACTCCCGAAACCCATTACGTTGTAATTGTACGTGCATGAGCGCGAGAGGGAGTGTCGCAATGCCGACACACGGCGGCGGCAGGTGGTAGCCTGAGAGTGCAATGGGAAAGCCTCGATCTTTCACCGTTGAGCAACCTGCTGACCGAAGCGCCTTGGGCTACCAGGCTGCTGAGAGCAGTGTGCTCTCCGGACTGACCCCAACTGACCTCACATCTCTCTTTTCAGAATCGCGAACCATCACAGTTCCATCTGGGACAAGGCTGTTCTCCCCTGACGATGATGGCGAAACGCTCCTGTGGTTGCTTGAGGGGAAGGTCGATTTGTTCCGTCTTTCGAGGGATGGCAAACGGCTTGTCACTAGGCAGATAAAGCCGGGCTCGGTGTTTGGCGTCATGCGAATGGTGGGGCACCCTGATTGGGGTAACTTCGCGGAGGCGATTGAAGAAAGTACGATTCGCGCTGCGACCAAGGAGGAAGTATCACGACTCCTGGCAACACGACCCGGGTTAGCGCTGCGGCTCTTGGAGGTTCTTGGCAATCGACTGAGCGAAGTGGAACAGCGGCTGGTGGCAATCGCATTCAGTCCGATAACCGTCAGGCTGGCCGATTATTTGTTGACGAGTGCGAACACTTCCGACAGCACCGTGGATGGAATCTCTCACGCCGAGATAGCAGACACCATCGGAGCCTGTCGTCAGTCGGTTACGTCGACCTTGAGTCTTTGGAAAAGGGGAGGAGTCGTTCAGACTCAGCGGCGGCGAATCCAAATAGTTAATCGACGGGCGCTTGAAAAGATCGTTCTTGGGGCCAAGTCATGAGCGGAAGACCGTACCGTTGGGGAGACTGCGCCGCCTGTACCACAACATACGCCGTCCAGGTTTGACTCGCCTGGAGGCGTGTGTTATCACTCTCGCACCATGACCATCTCCCTCACCCAGTCGCCGTTCGACACCAACCGCATCGACTTCGAGCGCATGCGCCGCGATCGCCACGCGAAGTTGCTCAAGGCCATGCAGGCCGCCGACATCGACGCCCTCATCCTCAGTGGTCGCGCCAACGTCATGTACGCGACCGGCGCGCAGCCGCTGCTCACTGACAGCGCTCGCGATTTCTACCAGCCCACGATGGCCGCCGTCACCCGCGACGGCGCGACCCACCTCTTCACGCCCTACCCCGAAGGCGCCGCGCCGGGCTTCTCTCGCGACAACGTCCACGCGCCATTTATGCCCGAGTTCGAGGACGGCGTGCGCCAGATGGCCGACCGCCTCAAGGCGCTCATCGGCCCCGCGCTCAAGGGCAAGGTCGGCGTCGACGACTTCAGCGCCGCGATGATGACGCTCCTTCCCGAGTTGCTCCCACGCGCCACCTTCGTCGACCCTGGCCCAGCCATCGGCGGCGCTCGCCTCTGCAAGACGCGCGACGAGATCGAGTGCCTCAAAACAGCGCAGGCTATCAACGACAACGCCATGTACGACGTCTACCAGCGCCTGCGCCCCGGCGTGCGCCAGACCGAACTCACCGGCATCTTCCTCAAGCGCATCCTCGAACTCGGCGCGACCGGCAACCACGTCGATCCCATTTGGATGGTGCCTCCGGCGCGATTGTCCGACGGGCCCAGGATGCTGCTCCAAGACCTCGCCTTCCCGCTGCCGACGACCGGCCGCATCCTCGACGAAGGCGACACCATCCTCGTCGACACCGGCATCGAGTACATGGGCTATGCCTCCGACTTCGGCCGCACGTGGCTCTGCTCCCTCGACCCGCGTCCGCCGAAGCGCCAGGTCGAGGCCTACAAGGTCTGGCGCGAGGTGTCGCTTGCCGTCCAAGCCGCTGCCCGCCCCGGCAAGACCGGCGGCGACGTCACCCGCGCCGCGTTGAAAGCCTCGGGCGGCCGCAAGGCGTGGCTCAAGCAGTTCTACATCGTCCACGGCATCGGCCTCGACAGCGCCGAGGCGCCTATGATCGGCACCAGCCTCGGCGACCAGTTCGACGAGAGCATCGTGCTCCAGCCCGGCATGATCATGGTGATCGAGCCCGTCATCTGGGAGGACGGCTACGGCGGCTACCGCTCCGAGGACATCATCGCCGTCGGCGAAAAGCAGCCCGAGATGATCTCCACCTTCCCCTACACGCCCTGGGAGCCCTACCCATGACCGCATCCGTTCGCCTTTCGACAGGCTCAGGGCGAACGGATAAAGGTGCGTTCGTGGTGAGCCTGTCGAACCACGAACCCTGC
>JACQEE010000179.1 GCA_016200725.1 Chloroflexota bacterium | reverse complement strand
GGTGCCGGACTTGAGCATCGTGTCGATCTGCACTTGCGTGTAGCCGAGGGACTTGAGCACGGCGACAGTGTCCGCGCCGGGCGAGTGGCCGGGGGTGCGAATCGCGCCGGGGGTGCCGCGCAGGTGGGCCGCGATGCCCACCTCGTGGACGCGGAGGCCGTCGGGGCCTTTCAGCTCCACCCTCATGTTGCGCGCCTGCACCTGCGGATCGCGCTCGAGTTCGTCGAGGGTGTTCACCTTGCCGACGCAGATGTCCTGCTTGGAGAGGATGTCGAACCATTCGTCGCGCGTCTTGGTGGCGAAGATCTTGCGCAGCGCGGCGAGACCCTCTTCGGGCTGCGTCTGTCGCGTCTCGATGAGGTCTTCCCGTCCGACTGCCTTGCAGGTGTTCACCCAGAACTTGTACTCCAGCGAGCCGATCGTCAGGTACTTGTCGTCCTTGCAGCGATAGGCCTGGTAGTCGGGGAAGCCGCCATTGAGGCGCACCTGCCCTCGCTTGGGTACCTCGCCCGTCTGGTAGTAGCGCCCCACGGAGTCGGCGAGCAGGTACATGCTGCCGTCCATGAGCGACATATCGAGGTACTGGCCCTCGCCGGTGCGCTGGCGCGCCCAGAGCGCGGTGAGGATGGTGAGCGCCGAGAGGTAGCCGCCGCCCGCGAAGTCGGCGATGAGGTTGTACGGTATCGAGGGCTGGCCATCGCGGGAGCCGATGAGGCCGAGGACGCCGGCGAACGAGATGTAGTTCACGTCGTGACCGGGTAGATCGCGGTACGGGCCGTCCTGGCCATAGCCGGAAATCGAGCAGTAGACGATGCGTTTGTTGATGCCGCGCAGCGTCTCGTAGTCGACGCCCATGCGCTTGGTGACTCCTGGACGGAACCCCTCCATTACCACGTCGGCATCTTTGGCGAGTTTGTAGAAGACCTCGCGAGCGGCCTGCTCCTTGAGGTTGAGCACGAGGCTGCGTTTGTTGCGGCGCAGGTTGTCGAGGGCGTTGTCGCGCGCGGGCTGCGGGTTGGGGTTGGGAGGCCCTGCCGGTCGGATGGCCTGCGGGGGCTCGATGAGGAGCACGTCCGCGCCGAGGTCGCCGAGCACCATCGAGCAGAAGGGCCCGGGCGCCAGCGCGGTCAGGTCGAGCACTTTGACGTTGTCGAGGGGAAGCATGAATACCTCGTGCTGAGACTAAGGATTTGGGGTGAGACGCCAGAGGTCGCCGAACTCCTTGTCGCCGACACCGCCGAAGACGTAAAGGGCACCCGTCTGGGGATCGACAGCGGTGGCCTCGCTGGCGCGGCTGCTGGGACCGGCCCGAACGGAGACCTGCTGCCATCCAGCGCGGGTGTCGTAAAGCCACACATCGTCAACAGGGCCCGTTGTCGTGTTGCCGCCATAGACGACGAAGCGGCCGGAGGCGACGGCATCGAACGATGAAAACATGCGAGGGGCAGGCGTAAACCCATCCGGCTTCTGCTCCGTCCATGTCTTCGAGACAGGATCGTAGCGCCAGAGGTCGCCAAGGAAGGCAATCTCGTTAGATTGGCCGCCGAAGAGGAGCATCCCGCTGCTCTGCGTGTCGTAGGAACAGCGGTGTAGGCAGCGTTTGATGGGCCGCATGCCGGACTGGGGCGAAACATCAGCCCACTGTTGCGTGGCTGGGTTCCATGCCCACGTGTCGTCGAAGCGGCCCTGGTTGGTGAAGCCGTGCGAGATGTAGAAGACGTCGCGAACATCGTCGTAGCCGATGCACGAGCCGTAGCGCTCAGCGGGCTTGGCACTGCTCGGCGTGACATCGCGCCATTGGTTCGACGTGAGATCGAACATCCACGCGTCGTTGAAGAACTTCGAGCCCTGCCCGGTGAAGACCACCATCTGGTTGCGCTTGGCGTCGGTGGCAGCAACGTGGCCAAATCGAGCAGCGGGGCCACTCGGCGCGGCGATCTGCGACCATCGACCCGCTTTGAGGTCGTAGGCCCAGAGGTCGGCGAGCGGCTGGCCGCCGCGACGGCCGCCGAAGAGCAGGAGACGCTGGCGGGGGCCGTCGAAGACGAGCGAGGCATCACGGCGCGCGCCGGGGCCATCAGCCTCAGATGCTACCGGCGTCCACGTCGCGCTGCGAGCCGAGGCAACGCTGGTGGGAGACGCTCCTGCGGCGGGCGTAGAAGGCGAAGGTGCGACCGTGGCCGTCATGGTCGTGCTGCCGCCACATGCTGTGGCGACGACCAACGCAACGATGGCTAAGACAGGGGTGACGATGCGCATGGTGCCTCGAAAGCGGATGCCCTCCGGGTCGGCGAATCGTAACGTGCGGGGGAAGGGCGGTCAACGCGCAGCGGTGAGTGGGATGGGGATCTGTCCTTTGGGCGAGCCTTCGTACAGGTAACAGGCGACATAATGTCCTGGCTGTACCTCGGTCAACTCGGGCTGGGAGCCTTCGCATTTGCCGGCCATGAACTTGGGGCAGCGCGGATGGAAATAGCAGCCCGTCGGCAGCGAGGTGGGGTTCGGCGGCTCGCCAGGAACAACGGGTCGCTCGCGCAGGCGATTGGCCGGGTTGGGCTCGGGCACGGCTGCGATGAGCGCCTGCGTGTAGGGGTGCAGCGGGTTGCCGATCACCTCGCGCGAAGGGCCGAGTTCGACGATTTTGCCCAGGTACATGACGGCGACGCGGTCGGAGAAGTGCGCCGCGCTGGCGATGTCGTGAGTGATGTAGAGGAAGGCGATGCCGTAGCGCTTCTGCAGGTTGCGCAGGAGGTAGAGAATCTCGGCGCGGCTCGAGGCGTCGATCATGGAAACCGGCTCGTCGGCGACGATGTAGTCGGGCTTGAGCACGAGCGCGCGGGCGATGCCGACCCGCTGGCGCTGGCCACCGGAGAGCGTGTGTGGGTACTTGCCGACAATGGCCTCGGTGGGGCGAAGGCGCACGTCTTCGAGCGCCTGGCGCACGCGGTCACGGCGCTCGCTCCGGTTGCCGACGCCGTGGATGACGAGCGGCTCCTCCACGATCTGGGCGACGGTCATGTAGGCGTTGATGGAGGAGTAGGGATCCTGGAAGACGGCCTGCGCGCGTCGCCGGAACCACTTGAGGCGAGGCTCGGAGAGGCCGGCGATGTCCTTGCCATCGAAGCGCACGGCACCCTTGTAGAGCGGCACGACGCGCAGGGAGACCTTGCCCAGCGTCGTTTTCCCGCTGCCCGATTCGCCGACGACGGCGACGGTCTCGCCACGCTGGATGGCCAATGAGAGGCCGTTGATGGCGTGGACGGTGACGCGCCCGAAGAGGCCACGGCGTGCGAAGAAGCGCACCTCGATGCGGTCGAGGTCGACCAGCGGCGGAGCGGGGTCGGCCAAGGGGCGCTCCTGGAGCAAGACTCGGGTCGCGGGCGGGTGAAAACCCTATGGTAGCATGGAGCGTATCTGTACACGGAGCGCGAACGCATGCAGCAGAGACGAGGCCGGGCACTACTTCTTGCGAGCATTTCAGGCCTGGCCGTCGTTTTGGCCGTGAGCGCCTGCTCCGGCGGCTCGTCGCCGACGTCTGCGCCGACTACCTCGCCTACACCCGACGCGACGCCTACGCAGCAGGCCGCGACGCCGACGCCCTTCCCGACCGTGACACCGACGCCGGCAGTCGCGCCGCCGGCAACGCCTCAGGCGCAAGCCACGGCTACGCCAGGCGCGCGCCCGTCAGCTACACCTATCCCGACGCCGGATTCCCCGGGCACACCCGATGTCATCGGGCCGCTCAAGACATACACGGACGACAAGTTCGGCCTCGCCGTCGATTACCCCAGCAACTGGCAGACGAATCCCGGAGACGTCTCGCAGGGCGAATTTCTTTTTGAGGCGGAGGGGCGGTTCGGTTTCCCCCGGCTGCTTGTGGACCTGGTGTTCCAGGACGCGGTCAGAACGCTCCCGGATACTGCCGCCCAAGTGTTGAAGGGCATCCAGACCAACGTGCAGGGCTTGCAAGTCATCAACCAGTCGCCGATTCAACTGGCGGATGGCAGCCAAGCGTACGAGTATGTGCTCGATATACCGTCGGACACGCTGCCGATCCGCGGCAACCTCGTCGTGGCGGTGAAGGGCTCGCGGGTATTCGAAGCGTTCAGCCAGACGGTGCGGGCCGACTTCGATGCGCGCAAGGCCGATCTGCAGAAGATCGCGCGAAGCATCCGCCTCAGCGAGCCGAAACCGTTTGGCGCAACCAAGGCCGACTCAGCGCAGCTATTCGCGGCGGCGCCGACCACGTTCGACCCGCATCGCACGGGAGACATCACGTCGTTCCAGTACGTCGCCCAGATCTTCAACGGGTTAGTCACCTTCGACCGCAACCTCAAGATCGTGCCCGGGATGGCCGAAAGTTGGGACGTGACAGACGGAGGTCTGACGTACACCTTCCATCTGCGCAAGGGCGCGAAGTTCCACAGTGGCAAGGCGGTCACGGCGGCGGATGTGAAGTATTCGCTCGAGCGCGCGGCCTCGCCAACCATCGCTAGCCGCATCACCGGGGTCTACCTCGACGACATCGCCGGCTTCACCGAGCGCCGCGGCGGGCTAACCAACGAAGTCACCGGCGTGACGGTCGTGGATGATTCGACGGTGCGCATCAGGATCAAGCAGGCGGTGCCCTATTTCCTGTCCAAGTTGGCGCACTCCTCGGGGTTCATTCTGAATAAGGACAACGTGGAGAAGGGCGGATCGACCTGGTTCGTCCAGCCCGACGGGACTGGGCCGTACAAGTTGAAGGGCATAGACCCCGGAGTAGTCGTGGTGCTCGAGAGGAACGATGACTACTACGGGCCGAAGGCCAAGACGAAGTACATCGTGATCTGGAATGTGACCGGCAGCCCGACGGCGATGTATCGCGCGGGCGATGCGGACATCACGCCCGTCGGCGGCACAGAGGCGACGGCGGCGCAGGACAAGGCGAATGTGGTCAACGCGGAATTGACCGTGACGCCGGAACTCAGCGTCACCTACGTGGGCTTCAACATCAAACTTGCGCCGTTCAACGACGTGCGGGCCCGCAAAGCGATCGCCCTGGCTATCGACCGCGACGGCATCATCAAAGACATCGTATCCAACACGGTGCAGAAGGCGACCGGCTTCGTGCCGCTGGGCATGCCCGGTTACACAAGCAATGCGCAGGGTTACGCCTACGATCCTGCACAGGCGAAGCAGTTGTGGGATGCCTTCACCAAGGAAAAAGGCGCGGTCACCAAACTGAACTTCCTGGTACAGGGCGGAGCCGTTAGCACCTTCGATCAGAAGATCGGGGACATGCTCAAGCAGAACCTGGGCATCGACGTGACATTCCAGGCGACGGCCTCCGATGACCGCGGCGCGGCGGTTGCCGGACTCGCCTCCAACCTGTTCGAGTTCGGGTGGATCGCCGACTACCCCGACCCGCACAACTTCCTCGACGTGCTGTTCTATAGCCAGGCCATCAATAACACTGGCCGGTACAGCAGCCCCGATTACGACAAGCTGGTCGAGGCGGCGCGTACCGAGGCGGATCCGGCGAAGCGCGTGAACCTCTACCGCCAGGCGGACGCGATGCTGCTGCAGGATGTGGTTGGGGTGCCGATCTGGTACGGACGCAGCTACACACTCACGAAGCCATATGTGAAGGGCTACTTCCAGAATGCGCAGGGCATCCCCGACTACGCGACCATCGAAGTGAATCGGCCGCCGGAGGCGAAGTCGGCGTAGCGCGGCTGCTTGTCATTCTGACCCAGACAATTCGGGATCAGAATCTCGCGGCCCGTACCAGCCTTCCTGGGTCTGAGGTTTCAGTGTGGCTCTCGACAAGCGTATTGCGCTTGCGAGATTCTGTGGCGAGGACGCCACAGAATGACAAAGGGGGTGGTTGGACACCATGCGACGCGCGCCGATAGAATAGGCGTCGCTCATCGAACCCGGCAGCAGGAGACGTTTGTGACGCAGCCTAACCACCACACGATTGCGATCGTCGGCGGCACGGGGCCGGAGGGCCTGGGGCTCGCGGTGCGCTTCGCGATGGCCGGGCACAGGGTCATCATCGGGTCGAGGCGCATCGAACGGGCGCAGGAGGCGGCGCAGAAGGTGCTGGAGAAGGCGCCCGGGCAGCGCGTCGAGGGCCTGGAGAACGAGCCCGCCGTGCGGCAGAGCGACATCGTGGTTATCACGGTGCCGTTCACAGGACAGAAGGAGACGCTCGAGGGGCTGCGCGACGCCATCGGCGAGAAGGTAGTAGTCGATACAGTCGTGCCACTCGAGTTTGTAAAGGGGCGTCCGAAGGCGCTGCTCGTCCCCGAGGGGTCGGCCACCGAGCAGGCGCAGGCGGTGCTGCCGAAGGCCAGGGTGGTCGGCGCGTTCCACAACCTGAGCGCCAAGGAGTTGATGGACACCGCCCACGGCGTCCCGTCCGACGTTGTTGTCTGCGGCAACGATCCGCAGGCGAAGGGCCTCGTGATGGACCTGGCGCGGCAGATCAAGGGCGCGCGCGCGATCGACGCGGGCGGCATCGAGGTGGCGCGCTACATCGAGGACATCACCGCGCTGCTGCTCAACATCAACCGGATCTACAAGACGCAGTCCATGATCAAGATCGTGGGCGTCTAGCCTCAGTCACCGAACTATCATGCGCGTTCCCGAATACCGCGTCATCGGCATCACCGGCCTCCCCGAGATCAAGCCGGGCGACCGCCTGGCCGACATGCTCGTCAAGGCGGCGATGGCCCAGGGCACACCCATCCAAGCCGGCGACGTGCTCGTCGTTACGCAGAAGGTCGTCTCTAAGGCCGATGGCCGCCTCGTGGCCCTCTCGACCATCGAGCCATCGGAGTTCGCCAAGTCGATCGCGAAACGCTACGAGAAAGACCCGCGTCTGATGGAGTTGGTGCTGCGCGAGAGCAAGCGCATCGTGCGGATGGACATCGGCGTCATCCTGACCGAGACGAAGCACGGCTTCGTCTGCGCCAACGCAGGCATCGATGCCTCCAACCTCGGTTCCGAGGGCATCGTCGCGCTGCTGCCCGAGGACTCGGACGTCTCGGCGCGCAGCATCCGCGAGACGGTGCGCAAGCACGCCGGCGGCGACGTCGCCGTAATCATCTCCGACACCTTCGGCCGCCCCTGGCGCGAAGGATGCACAAACATCGCGATCGGTGTCTCCGGCATCGAGCCGCTGGTGGACTATCGCGGTCAGAAAGACCCGATGGGCTTCCAGTTCAAGGCCAGCGTGCTCGCCGTGGCCGACGAACTCGCCTCGGCGACGGAGCCCATCATGGGCAAACTCGACCGCATCCCCGCCGCCATCGTGCGCGGCTACGCCTATCCCAAGGGTGAGACGGGCTCGAACGTGCTGGTGCGCCCCCCGGAGCGCGACCTGTTCAGGTAGGCGTGATGGGCAGGCATCCACGTGCCTCTTGAGGATTGGGAACGGATAGCGCGGATGAGGTCAGCCATTATTCCGAGTTGCGCAAGCGATAGGCATTCCGCCATCGGCTGCTACGGCCTGCTTACTCAGGAGACACCATGGATTCTAAAGGGAACCTGTTTGAACGAGTGCCGCTATCGCTGGAGGCCCGTCTCAAAAAACTCTCAGGGATGATTACGGAACTTGAATTACTCCTGGCTCGTTTTCAACGCGAAGGCAACGAATCAACTCTGTACTTAGTCAACCACATCCTGCGGGTTCTTTTGGCATACAAGGGACAAAATAAGCCGTTACTGATAGATCTTGCTCATGAGATTGAGGTCCCATTGGATGTCTACGGTATCCGTTGGAATGAAGAGTTCTATCAGAAGCGGGTGGCGAACTTCGGGAGTGGGGTCAACCAGGTCATCCTTCCCGCCCAATCGGTCAGTATTTCAAGCACACCATTCTTTAAGCCAATGACTATTGAGGCATGGTTAGATGACCCACAAACAGTGATTGACGGGGTGAAAATTACGGGCCGCAGTCTCATTTACGACACGGCGTCTGCTGAGGGCTCACATATAGACACGAGTCTCCCAAGATGGCTTGTGCGACTGAAGGAGTTCGGGGTTGGAGGATATCCGGCCTATGGTCTAGCAATACTTACCTTGGGCCAAGTAGTGGTATCGCTTGGGCATCGAGTTCTTGATGCCACTGGTAAGGATGTTGCGAATCATGGATAACCTTGCCCTGCGACGCAAACAGAACCCATCGATCCACCATATCGTTTCTTGACTTGGCCCAGCACGGTTGCGTAGGATATGGCTGACCGAGGTCGCCGAGAGGCGCCTCACCATACGGTACGAGCCGAATTGAGGCCGCAGGCGATAACGTTCCTGCGGTCGTTTTGTTTGAGAGGCATGACCATGTGGGCGGCGATCGTGATGGCGGCGGGCAAGGGCACGCGGATGAAGTCGCGGCTACCCAAGGTGCTGCACCCCGTGTGCGGGCGGCCGCTGGTGGCGCACGTGGCCACGGCTGCGCTTGGTGCGGGCGTCACGAGCACCGTGGTTGTCGTC
>JACQEE010000199.1 GCA_016200725.1 Chloroflexota bacterium | reverse complement strand
CGACGTGATGAACTGGAATTAGTGTTTCGAGCCTGGGCTGCTGAGCGGACACCTCAGCAAGCGGCCACAACATTACAAGCGCATGGCATTCCCGCGGCGCCCGCGTATCATATCGACGAGATGCTGAACGACCCGCACGTTCGCGAGCGCGGCCTGATCCTTAAGGATGCGCATCGCTACACGAAGGGCCGCCACATAGCTGCGCTGCCCTTCGACTTCGGTGCTACGCTGCGGCCCGCGCCCTGCTGGGCGGAGCACAACGACGATCTCTTTGGTGGCCTGCTAGGTCTCAGGCACAATGAGGTTGAGCGACTGACTCGAGACGGCGTGCTGGCCTAGAAGGAAGGACGCGCATGGAAGTCCTGCTCCCCATCCCCGAAAGGCCTCGCCAAGGCCTTGCGCCGTCGTCACGCCTCTCGTCGCTGCGGGGCAAGACCATCGGCTTCCTCGACAACGGCTGGTGGTGCTTCGATATCGTGTACAAAGTCTTCGACGATGCCCTCCGTCACGAGCACGGCGTCAAGCAACTGGTGCGCGTGAGCAAATACCCGACCGTCGCCACGCCCCTCGTGGACATCGAGCGCCTCGTTGCGGAATGTGGCGCGGTGATCACCGGCCTGGGCAACTGAGGGTCATGCACCGCGTGGTGTATCCACGACAGCATCGAGATTGAAAAGCGGGGAGTGCCCTCAGTGACCCTGGTCACGAAAGTCTTCCAGCCGCTCGCTGTCACGAGCGCGAAAGGCCGCGGCATGCCGGCCGTCCCCAAGATCGTCGTGCCACATCCACTCAATACGATTCCAGAGGACCGCGTCCGTGCCGTAGCGACGAAAGCACTCCCAGAGGTCATTCGCAGCCTCACCGAGCCTGGCCGCGACATAGTCGAGATTGCCTGAGGCTAGTCATGCAACTCACATCGACAACGCTCAACGTCGCCGACACTGCAGAACTCCAGGAGTATTTCTACTCCCACCGCTGGACTGACGGCCTGCCGATTATTGCTCCCACACGAGAGCGAGTCGAGCGCATGGTCGCAGGTTCCGGCCTTCCACCTTCCGAACTCATCGCTTTGATTCCTCCGGGCGTCGGCGCGGCGACCGTCGAGAAGATCGCGATTAATGCGGTGATGGCTGGATGCCTCCCGGAATACATGCCTGTCATCATCGCGGCTGTCCGCGCCGTGATGGAGCCGCCCTTCAACCTCAATGCCATCCAGGCTACGACCAATCCTGCCGGACCGCTCCTGATCCTGAACGGCCCTGTCCGCAAGCGCCTCGACGTGAACTGTGGCGCTGGCTGCCTCGGACCAGGTTGGCGCGCGAATGCCACGATTGGCCGTGCCATCCGCCTCGTGCTGCTCAACCTCGGAGGCGCTACGCCAGGCGATGTGGACAAGGCCACCCACGGCATGCCCGGCAAGTACTCGTTCTGTTTTGGCGAGAACGAAGAGGAGAGCCCCTGGGAGCCGCTCCATGCCGGGCGTGGCTTCCAGCCTGGCGATAGCACAGTCACCGTGGTCGCCCCTGGCAGCACGACCAACATCACCGAGTCGAGCCCCAGCGTTGACGATGTCGTGAAAAGTTTGGCCTACTCCATTCTCGCGACGGGCAGCAACCACATGCGTCAGGGTCTTGGCGAGCCGATGCTGCTCCTCTGTCCTCCGCACGCGGCTATGCTCGCGCGGGCCGGCTATACCAAGGACACGCTCAAGCAAAAACTCCACGAACTGGCGCGCGTGCCCTTGGCGTGGCTCTCGGAGAACTGCAAGACGCACCGTGGCGAGATCACCGGTCTTGAAGATCCCATGCCTATGGCCGCATCGTGGGACCGATACATCCTGGTCGTTGCCGGCGGCCCCGGCGGCCTGCACTCGGTCTTCCTGCCGACCTTCGGCGATACACTCGCCGTCACGAAGAAGATCGAAGGCCCGGGCTACTAGCGGAGCCCCGCGATCTTCGCAGGGTTCGTTTTCACCATCGTCTCCACCTCCGCCTCTGTCAGGCCCATCGCCAGCATCGTGGCGATGAACATTTTGAGACCGTAGGCTGGCGGCGGATTCCACACCTGGCCGTAATCGCTGCTCATGATGCAGTGCTCCGCGCCGATCTCGCGGATCGCCTCCGCCAGCGCCGTCGGCGTGATGCACTGGCCGATGCCCGTAACTCCGATGAAGCAGTGCTCGAGGTACGCGCCCAGCCGCACGTACTCCTTCATCATCTCCATCGTCGGCGTTCCACCGACGCGCGCCGTGATCGGGTGCGTGATGACCACCCGCTTCATGCCCATCTCGTGGGCCTTGCGCACCACGAGCATCGTCTCCTCATTGCTGATGTGGCCGGTCGCGAGCACCATGTCATGCTTCTGGACCTCGCGCATCACCGTAAGCGTTGCCTCGCTCAGGTTGCCCTTCGAGTCGAGGCAAGAAATGCCCATCTCGGCCTTCCCCTGCGCCGTCATGTCGCCTTTGGATGTGAACGTCGGTAGCCAAACGATGCGATTCCCCGAGCGGCCTGCTACCTCTACCGCGTCGGGATTCAACCCTCCGATGTCGCGGTCGAGGCAGATCCCGCCGAGCGGCTCGAGGTGCGCGTGCTGTTGCTTCCCCAGCAACGCTAGTGGGTAACTTGGATACGATTTGCTCTTCAGCGCGACCGCTCGCAATTTGAGGTCGGCTGCGTTTTGCATCAGTTCGTTTGCGTCGACGCTTCGCTCGCGATGGCCGTCCGGCGCGAAGTGCGCGTGCATGTCGACGGCGCCTTCCATCAGCCCGCGTACGGTCTTGTCCTTGATGCGCACGTACCCTGCCGCTGCGCCAAGGTGGCTCGTTGTCATGCGTTTCTCCTGCTAGTCCGCGCGTCGAAACAAGGCCGCGTGCAGCAACTGGAGAGTTGCTGGTGGGGGCGTCGTCTGGCCCTTGATCCCCGCTAGGGCTTGCTGCACCTTCCCTGGTTCGGCCAGACTGCTTTCATAGATCACCAGGTGATGAGGCTCGTCAGCCCCGGGCTTCGTTGCGATGTACCTGCTAGCCGATTGGAAAGCCCCTGTCGCCAGCACCTCGGGAATGTGTTTGGTCTCGTACCAGCGGATGAACTCCGCCTCCCGCGTCGTGTCCTTGCAGTTCGAGAGCGCGATCTGAGCAATGCGCGTCTTACCCGGTGCCTTTCCGAGGGTTACCGCGAGCTTGAAGATGGCGCGGTAGCAGAACGTAGTCTTCGGATGGTCCATTCGGCGTGGGGTCGGAATCTTGGCGAATACAAGCGACTGGTCGTCGTAGTCCTTCTGCGGATCGGTGCGCTCCGTCTCATAGACCGTCAACGACCGCGCATCGCCGGGAGTGCTCCCGCTCGCCTTTCGGAAGCGGGTGCCCTTCGGGAAGAAGCCAAGCCCGGTGACGTCCGGAACATGGATCTCGTCATACCAGCGGTCCCAGTCCCGCTCAAGCGCCGCGTCTTGGCAACTCAGCATCACGAATAGAATGCCGATATGGTGACGTGCATCCATCGCTAGAATCTGTACAACTTTCGCGCGTTGTCTGCGATCACCTTCTGGCGCTCTGCATCGGGCACGCCTTCGAAGATGCCATCGATCACCTTCTTCGAGTTCGGCCAGGTGCTGTCGGTATGCGGGTAGTCCGACGCCCACATGATCTGGTCGATTCCGATGAAATGTCTCGACGGCACCCACGACTTGTCGAACTGGAAGGTGAAGTAGCAGTTCGACCGTACGTACGACGATGGTGGTCGCGTCAGGTCCAACTTCCACCCATGGACGGCCATGTGCCGCCCGAACGTGTAATCCATGCGATGCAGGAAATAGGGAGCCCATCCAACGTCGTTCTCCACCGAGAGCGCCTTGACTCCTGGGTACTTCGCGAACACGCCTCCCAGCACCATCGCCGCGATCGACTGGCGCACCATCATGTCGTTGGTCGTTCGCTCGAGCATCGTGCGGCTGAAGTCGGGGCGCGGACGCCGCTCCGAGTGGGTGTGCAGGCTGAGCGACAGTCCCAACTCCTGCGCCGCTGCCCAGAATGGTTCGTAAGCGGGGTCGTTGTACGGCCGCTCGCCCGGGTTGATCGGGATCATCGCGCCCGCGAGTCCTGATTTGCCGATCACGCGCAACTCATCTACGCCGCGCTCTACGTCATCCAGCGCCACCATGCCCACGCCCTTCAATTGTTTCGGATGCGTCGCGCAGAAGTCAGCAAGCCAGCGATTGTAAGCGCGGAAGAGCGCGTATTTGTAGTCCAGATCGTTCAGCGAGAACAGGCGCAGCCCTACGCTAGGGTACAGCACCTCGCCCGACACGCCATCCTTCGGCGTTTCTGCCACGCGCACCGCAGCATCCCACCCTGCGCGCGGCACATCGACGTCGAACCGCCCTTCCTGCCGTATCTTGTCGCTCGACCTCCCGGCGTTCGCTCCAAAGGCTGCGATCAGCAGAGGTGGCAATCCCTCGACGATCAAGGCGTCCGTGTCCGGTCGCCGCTCAAGTCGAGGCGCTCGGTCCCGAAACTTCGGCTCGATGTACTTTGCCCAGAGCTCCGTTGGCTCAGTTACGTGGGAATCGGCAGAAATGGCTTGAGTCATAGAGATCTCCAAGATTCATACATGAGTGTATGAATGAGCGCATTATCACCGTGTTCGGTGGGCGACTCAAGTGTGCAGCATTGGTAACACGTGTCCATACTCCCCGCGCGGTCGACTTCTCCCTACAATGGCCTGAGCCGTTCTGATGGCTCGTTGCCACAAGGGCCTAACCCACATGCGTCCTCTCGTTGGCCTCCGCGTCCTCGATTGCAGCCGCACCTATCCTGGTGCTCTCGCGACCATGGTCTTGGCTGATAGCGGCGCTGAAGTGATCAAGGTAGAGCCGCCCGGAGGCTGTCCTACACGTCGCCACTGTGCCTCTGTCATGTGGCATCGCGGCAAGAAGAGCATCGTCGTCGACATGGCCACAGCGATGGGGCGCTCGCAAGCGTTATCGTTGGCCGCCTCCGTTGACGTGCTCCTGGAAACGTTCCGTCCCGGGGTCGCCGAATCGCTGGGTCTCGGCTACACGTCCGTCGTTGAGCGCAATCCGGGCCTCGTGTACTGCAGCCTCACCGGCTTCGGTGCCCGAGGGCCGCTCGCTCGACTCAAGGCCTACGAGGGCATCGTCCACGCGAAACTCGGCCGATTCGATAACTTCTGGCGCATGGTCGAGAAGGACGGCCCCGTCTATTCCTCGCTCATGGTGGCCAGTTTTGGCTCCGCGATGCTTGCCATTCAGGCCATTATGGCTGCCCTCATCGTTCGCAACCGCACCGGTGCCGGCCAGCGCGTCGAGACGTCGATGTTGCAGGCGCTGCCCCAGTACGACCTCATGACGCTATTGACGTGGCAGTTGGCCGAGAAGGGCCGTGGACCACACCCTGGGCGCGGCAACCCGGGCGGGCCGATTCCCGCCTACATGACCGCGCGCACCAAGGATGGACATTGGCTCCAGTTCGGCAACTTCACTGTCGACACGCAGCGCAACTTCCTGCGCGCTACTGGCCTAGAACAAGCGTCGAAAGTTCCGCGCTTTGCCCGTATGCCGCGCTATGACAAACCCGAAGACGAGGCCGCCTTCCAGCGCATGGTGCTCGAGAAGGTGCTGCAGAAGACGCGCGACGAGTGGATGGCTATCTTCCTTGCCAGCGACGTCGCAGCCGAGCCGTGTGGCACGACGCAGGAAGGGCTCCACCATGCGCAGGCCATCCACAACGGCAACGTCATCGAGGTGAACGACCCGCTCGTCGGGCGCTCGGTCCAACTCGGCCCGCTTGCGCGCTACAGCGATACGCCAACCGGGCCGCAAGGCCCTTCGCCGCGAGTAAGTGAGCACACACCGGGTATGCTCGCCTCGCCCGCTTCTCGAAACTCCTCCCGTCGCAGCGACTTGCCCGTGCATCCGCTCACGGGGATCACTGTCCTCGAGTTCGCTTCCTACATCGCAGCTCCGCTCGTCAACTCGTTCTTGGCCGACCTCGGTGCCCGTGTAATCAAGATCGAGCCGCTCACTGGCGATCTGTACCGGGCCGTCACTTTCCCAGCGATGTGCAAAACTCTGCAGGGTAAGGAGTCCGTGGCGCTCGATCTCAAAGACCCGAGGGCACAGGAAGTTGTCCGGCGGCTCGTGCGCAACGCCGACGTGCTGCTGCACAACTACCGTCCAGGCGTGCCCGAGCGCCTCGGCATTGACTATGCGTCGGTGCGGTATATCAACCCGGCCATTCTCTACGTCTACGCTGGCGCCTACGGCTCGACCGGCCCGCACAGTCATCGCGTCGGCTTCCACCCGATTGCTGGTGCCATCGCAGGAGGATCCCGGTTCCAATTGGGGCGGTCGCTGCCCCCGTCGCCGCGACAGGCGATGACCCTCGACGAGGTTCAAGCGATAAGCAACGTGCTGCGTCGCGCCAACGATGTGAACCCGGACCAATCTGCTGCCCTTGCCTGCGCAGCCGCGCTGATGGTCGCGCTCTACCATTGCGCGGTCACGGGCAAAGGTCAGTACATGGAGACCTCGATGCTGGGCGGCAATCTTTACGCCAATGCCGACGATGCCCTCTGGTACGAAGGCAAGCCGGACCGCGCTCTGGTGGACGAGGGCTTCAACGGATTGCACGCGCTTTACCGAATGTATCGGGCGAAGGAAGGCTGGGTGTTCCTGGCATGCCCTAAACAGGAAGACTGGCGCATCCTAGTGTCCGCTGCAGGCTGCGAGTCGCTCGCTTCCGACGAGCGGTTCGCCACCGCCGAGGCGCGACGTGCGAACAACGCTGCGCTTGCAGCGGCGTTGTCGCCAGTCTTCCGTACTCGCACAGCCCCAGAGTGGGAGACGCTGCTCACAGCGCAGGACGTGGCTTGTGTCGAAATCTACGATGGGGACAATCCCAAGTTCTTGAACACGACGCCGTGGGTCAAGGAACTCGGCTATCTCGTACCGTCGGAGCACCCCTCGTTCGGCAAGTATTGGAGGCATGGGCCTCCCTTCGCCTTCTCCGCGACACCGCCGGTTGCGGGGACGAACTGCTACCTTGGCGAACACACGCGGTCGGTTCTTCGCGAGACGGGCCACACCGATGGCGACATCGACGCACTGGTGCGCGACGGCGTCGCTCTGGAGCATAGCGACCAGAACCGCCATCATTCGCCCTAGAGCGAGCGATAAACAGGGCTTGTCGCCAAGATGGTGGCTCGCGGGACTATGCCGCTGATCGTTCACTAAGGCCGATTGAGTTTCGCCCACTTCGGCTGCCGCTTCTCGATGAATGCGCGTGAGCCTTCTTGCAGGTCGGGGTGTTTGCTGTGCTCGCCGAGCACAGACCACCCAAACTCCATCCCCTGGTCGAGGCCGTAGTTGAGGCTTCCCCAGATCGCTCGCTTCGAGGCGATCATGGCGGCGGGCGAGTTCTTGCAGAGCATTGTCGCGATCTCGCGGGCCCTCGTCATCAGGCGTTCATTGGGAACCACCTCGCTGACGAGGCCCAACTCATAGGCCCGCTGGGCCGATATCCGCTCGCGGCCACCCATCAACGACATGCGAATCACCGCCTCGAACGGGATGCGCCGGATGAGGCGTATCGGCTCGTTGATCGAAGCGATGCCTAACTTCGTGTGCGTCTCGAAGAACGTCGCGTGGTCTCGCCCGCGAGCAGGTTCACGTCGAGCCCTGAGCACAATGCGCGATCGCCGCTGCCTGTGAAGATCGCGACGAATACCTCGGGGTCGCCCTTTACGTCTTCCCAGGCCTGACTCAGCTCGACGTTCATCACCCAGCTCAGCGCGTTGAGTTGGTCAGGCCTGTTTAGCGTGATGGTGGCGACCCCATCGCGCTTTTCGTAGAGCAGTGTTTCGAAACCCATGCGCGAATCCTACTGCTCGAGCCACACCTCGTCCATGCGGAAGGCCGCGTGCACCGAGAGCGGCGGCGTCTTGAAGTTCTTCACCTCGGGCCGCGCGCCGTAGACCGCCCCGCCCCAGAAGAACGGCGCCGTCGGGAAATCCGTGAGGTTGATTTTCTGCACGTCCCAGAGAATCGCCCGGCGCTTCGCCACGTCGAGTTCTACATCTTGGTCTTTGAGCATTTGGTCGACTTTGGCATTCGAGTACTTGCCGAAGTTCGACGTGCCGCCGGTGGCCATCAGGCTCGTGTAGCCGTCTGCCGGGTCGTCGATGCCGATGCCCGGCGTGTGGTGCGCGATGTCGAAGGTGCCATCCCCGCGGCGCTTGGCATAGTCCGCCCCGCCAAGAGGCGTCGCTTTCACCTGCAGACCTAACTCACCCAGCACGGTCACTAGCAGGTCGCCCTCCGGGCCGAAGAAGGTGCTGTACAACATCTCGAGCTGCACAGACTTCGGATCGATGCCCGATTCCTTGAACTTCTGCTGCGCGAGCGCAACGTCGGCCGCGTGGTTGGGGTTGTATCCCGCCATCGTGACCAATTCGCTCTTGGGCAGACCCCATCGCCCGCCATTCTCCGGCGGATAGAGCGGAGGTCCCGGTCGATAATTCTTGCCAGACCGCCATACTGCCGAGACTTTTTCTTTGTCGAAGCCGATAGCAACAGCCTGCCGGAAGGCTGCATTGCTGAATGGAGGGCGCTGCAGGTTGAACTGGAGAATGTGTGGCGCTGGATATGTCAGGCCCAGGTTTACCCCAGGAATCTCTTTCTGTAACTGCTCTAGCCCATCGGTCATGAAGTCCGACCCGGATGGGCAGCTGCACTGCAGTCGCCCTGCTCGGAACGCGGACTGTGCCAGCGTCACGTCGCTGATGATTGCCATGTCGATGCCGTCCACATAGGGCAGCGCTCGGCCAGCC
>JACQEE010000198.1 GCA_016200725.1 Chloroflexota bacterium | reverse complement strand
GTGCTTGTCACTCGCCTCACCCCTACCCCTCTCCATCACAGATGGAGAGGGGGGAGACTGCAGAGGGAGGAGATGTGTTCTTGCCTTCCAGCACAGACTGGAGAGAGGCCAGCCGTGTTCTTGCCCTCTCCAGCTCTGATGGAGAGGGTGCCCGAAGGGCGGGTGAGGCGAGTCCTACAGCCCGACGAGTTTGCTAGCCGTGCCACCCGCGAACGTCGCCGCCTCTGCGTCCGTGAACTCGATGCCGTGCTCGGCGGCTCGCTGCTTGAGGTTGAGGGCGGTTGAGGCGAAGGGCTTGAGGGTGTCGCGGAAGCCGCAGTAGTCGCTGGAGAACATGACGCGGCCGGGGGCGCGGTCCATCATCTCGCGGATGGCCTCGAAGAACTTCGCGGGGTGCTGCGAGGCTTCGCGGTTCCAGGCGCCGACTTCGAGGTGGATGTTGCCTTTGAACTGCGCGACGGCGGCGAATTGGCGCCACATGCCGAAGCCGCTGTGCGCGCAGATGATTTTCAACTCCGGTAGGTCAGCCGCTAGCTCTTCGACGATCGAGGCCTCGCTGTACTTCGAGAGCAGGTGCGCGGCGCTGGGGCCGGTGTGCATGATGATTGGCACGTTGTGCTCGATGCACTTTTCGTAGACGCGGTAGTGGGCTTTGTCGTTGGCGTACCAGCCGGCGGGCGGGTACAACTTCACGAGTTTCGCGCCGAGGTCCTTGATGCCGTGCTCGACCACCTCGACGGCGTTTGGGCGCCGCGGGTCGACACCGCAGCCGAAGAGCAGGCGGTCCTTGTGGCGCTGGACGACGCGATGGGTGATCTCGTTGAGGCGCTCGGGCGCGTACTTGGCCTCGCCCTTGAGGCCGGCGAGCCCCCAATCGAGCGTGAGGACGACGGCGCGGTCGACGCCGGCCTTGGCCATCTCGGCGACGAGGGTGTCGCCGTTGGGGTCCCAGTAGGCGTCGTTGAAGACCTGCTTCTCGGCCTGCTCGACGCTGACGCCGAGGCCGCGGGCGACGGAGAACTTGAACGAGCGCCAGAACCACTCGGGCAGGATGCCGGGCTCGGTGAAGACGTGGGAGTGGAGGTCTAGGAGCATGGGGTGAACCTATGGTTTGCGAATTTGAAGTCTTACTCTGCTCACTGTCATGTGCGGCGCTAGGGGACCCGTCCGACGGGATTGCATCCCGAAAATTCGCCGCTCATGATTCGACCTTGCTACCGTATTTCCAGGACTTAGGGTGCCAAGACGAATGCGCGCATGAACCCATACGCTACAGTACCACTGATAATCGATAAGCCGTTGCCAATCAGAAAAACTTGAAAGCTCGAACCCTTGCCTGCCCGATTCTCTGGCCACAACCGCGTCCCAGCCGTAGCCTTAAGTGCCAGCCAAATCGGGATGAATTCTGGCTTAGCCGCTAGCCAAGAGGCAGGGTACAAAACCGACTCCATCATACCTAAGTACGCCGTTGCCTCCCAGTGACCTATTGTTACGTCATATCTTGAACGGAGCCAGTGCATTCCAAGGAGAATGACTGTGTTTCCAAAACCTACAGTTATTAGGAAGATTCCGATCAGACGAGGCCAACGGGTTGCGACGATATGCGGATCAACTTTAATGAGCCATGCGGGCGCACTAAACTGCGTGATGAAACATATACCGAGACCGACGAGGATAAGAGTTGCCCAGCAGCACAACCAAACGCTGCTCACTTTTGCTTCCGTGGGTGCGCCCTTCTGTCTATCCTTATCTTTCATATAGAAGCGGCCACCTCTGGGTTGAGAGCGCGTCACGGGCTTCTGGATATGACGTGCTGTAACGCACCTACTTAATCGTGCCCGTCTCCCAGAGCGCGACTTCCATAGCTTTGACATAGGCGTCGAGGTGCTCTTGCTCCATGGGGTAACTGGTGGAGCCGCGGGAGGTCTTGACCTGGTGGATGCCCTGGCGGGTCATGGAGTCGAGGATTTTCCAAACGCGCATGCCGTCGCCCTTCTGCGCCGTCTCGAAGTTGATCACCTCGTCGCCGGTGGCGTGGAAGCAGAAGAGTTGGCCGACGCCGACGACGGTCATTGGGGCCTTCGTGGCTTCGAAGAGCTCGTTGATCTTGCCGCGCAGGTACTCGCCCTGCTTGTGCAGTTTCTTGTAGACGGCGGGCGTGCAACTGGTCTGCTGGGCGATGCCGGCGACCATCGAGAGCGGGTGGCCGGCGAAGGTGCCGCCGTGGTTGACGTAGGGCGTGCGCTTGCGCGAGTCGAAGACCTCCATCACCGCCTCGCTGCCGCCGATCGCGCCGATGGGCATGCCGCCGCCGATCACCTTGCCGCAGCAAGTCATGTCGGGCGTGACGCCGTAGTGCTCCTGCGCGCCGCCGGCCGCGATGCCCATGCTGATCATCTCGTCGAAGACCAGCAGGATGTTGTAGCGTTTGGTGATGTCGCGGAGGAACTGGAGATAGTTGTCCTTCGGGGGAATCATGCCCGCCGCGCCCATGACCGGCTCGACGAAGACGGCGGCGAGTTCGTTCTTGTGCTTCTCGATCTGCTGCTCGGTGAACTTCCTGTTGTTGAACGACAGCAGGATGACGTCCTCGAGGATGTCGGGCGGGATGCCCAGCGCGGCGGTCTTGGTGGCGTCGTAGGTACCATCGTCAGGGACGCCGCTGGACATGATGCCGATGCTGGTGGAGAAGTAGTCGCTGGTGCCGTGGAAGCCGCCCTTCATCTTGGCGATCTTGCGCTTTCCGGTGTAGGCGCGCGCGCCGCGCAGGGCGAACATCGTGGCCTCGGTGCCGGAGCAGGAGAAGCGCATACGCTCGAAGGAGGGGATGCGCTTGCAGAGCAACTCGGCGAGTTGCGCCTCGGTCTCAGTCGCCGCGGTGAAGAACGTGCCGTTCTCGACCTGCTCCTTGATGGCCTCGCGGATCGTGGGCCAGTTGTGGCCGAGGGGCAGCGCGAACGAGGAGTTGATGAAATCGATGTAGCGATGGCCGTCGAGGTCGTAGACGTAGCAGCCCTCGCCGTGGTCGATGTAGACCGGGTGGTCGTTGGGAGGGACGCGGCCGCGAGTCGAGCCGCCGGAGATGTACTTGTCGGTGCGCTTCTGCGCGGCGACGGAGCGCGGGATCATCTTGCGGAAGTCCTCGAGGGGAATCGCGGACTTCGAGGAAACCGGCTTGAGCGCGGGGTCGGTGGCCGGCTTCGCGCGCTTGGCGGGCGAGGCGGTCGCTGCGGACTGGCGTTGCTTCTGGGTCATGGGGCTCCTTTATAACCTAACCCCCTCCCCTTCCCTCAAGGGAAGGGGCGATAGGTTGGTGATGATTCCCGGCGCTGTGGGCGCATTTAAAATGCGCTCCTACAGAAGATTAGCGTTTCCTCTCAGTCGCTGGTTGCTTGCTGGCGTTCGGCGCCAAGCCCTTCAGCGCGTCCTCGAACCCCTGGGTGACGTCGCCGGTGAGGCTGCGCGGCGAGACGATGGGCAACTCGAGGCCGGTGGAGCGCCAGTGGTCGAGGCGCTGGAGGCAGCGGTCGCGCGGGCCGTAGATGAACAACTCGTCCACCATCGGGTCGTCGACGGCCTTGATGGCGGCGGACTCGTCGTTGGCGGCCCAGGCTGCGCCCGCGGCCTCGGCCTGCTCGAGGTCGTCGGAGACGCAGGCGCCGAGGAGTGAGGCGATGCGCGTGTGCTGGCCGCGCTTCGCCTTGCGCTCACCCTCGCGGACGGCGGCGATGGCCTCGGGGAACCGGCTCAACGGCACCATGTTGAAGAGCACGCCGTCGGCCACCTCGCCGGAGAGGCGGGCCATGCCCTTGCGCAGCGCGGCCAGGTAGATGGGCGGGCCGCCGGAGGCGGGCATGAACTTGTGCAATTGCTCGACGTAGTTGCGCATCGTACTGATAGGAGCGCCCATGTCGATGCCGCGCGGGCCGTTGATGAGGCGATGGCTGGTGCCGAGGCCGAGGATGAAGCGGCCGCCAGAGACCTCGTGGATGTGCGAGACGGCAGGAGCGCAGATCGCGGGATGGCGATAGTAGACGTTGGTGATCGCGGTGCTGATGTGGATGCGCTTGGTGGCCGTCGCCGCGAGCGTGGAGACGATGAGGCTGTCCATCGTGGCCTCGGGCGTGGAGACGCCGGTGAAGCCGGCCTCCTCGGCGCGGCGAGCCATGTCCTGGACGGCGCGCATCTGGCCGGGGCGAGGATGGATGGTCAGGGCGAGTTCAGGCACGAACCTAACCCCTGCCCCTTCCCTGAGAGGGAAGGGGGAGATCGAAGAGCGCGGCCATCATAACGCCGCAACGCGGTGCTGCCTAGGCGATGCAGGCGGGCGCTATTGTCAACGAAATACGCGTCCCCTATGATGGGCCGCGTTACATCTGGCGGTTCGAGAGGAGCCGTACATGGCAGAGTCGACGAAGGAGCTCTTTCGCAAGGTGTGGGGGCATTTCCCGACCGGCGTGAGCGTGATCACGTTCTGGGAGGACGACACGCACCATGCGGTGCACGGGATCACGGCGAACTCGGTGTGCTCCGTGTCCCTCGAGCCGTTCCTCGTGCTGGTGTGCGTGGACCACAAGTCGCGTAGTTTCCCGATCCTGAGCAAGGGGAAGCGGTTCGTGATGAACTTTCTCGCGCAGCACCAGAGCGACGCGTCTCGGTTCTTTGCGAAGAGCGACTCGAAGGAGAACCCGCCGTTCGAGTTTGGCGTGAGCCGCCTTGGGCAGCCGACGCTGAAGGGTGCCTGCGCGGCGATGGACTGCGAGATCGTCGCCAAGCACCTCGCCGGGGACCACACGATTTTCGTGGGCAAGGTCGAAGATATCCAGGACCACGGGGGCGAGCCGCTCGTGTTCCACCGAGGCAAGTACGTCGAGGTGCTGCCGCCGAAGGTGTAGGGCGCTTGGCAGCGTGGCGCTGTTCCCTGCGGGGCATGAGGCCCTTCGCGCCGCTCAGGGAATCAGTGAGGGTGTCGCCTTCGTTTCGGGAACTCAAGCACCAGTAGCCTTTAGAGAAAGGAAAAGCCCCCGGACTTCCGGGGGCTTTTCTTTTCGGCGTACTAAAGACTACTTCTTTTTGCCGCGGCCTTTGGGCTTCTTCGCCGCCTTAGCCTTGGCCGGTTTCGCTGCCTTCTTGGGTGCGGCCTTTTTCACGACAGCCTTTTTGGCGGTTGGCGCTTTGCGTGCGGGCGTTGCCTTCTTTGCCTTCGCCGCGGTCTTCGGTTTCACCGCAACCTTCGGCGCTGGCTTGGCGACCGCCTTTGCTTTGGCTGTGGGTTTGGCGACCGCCTTCGCCTTGGCTACGGGCTTTGTGACCGCCTTCACTTTGGCTGCAGGTTTGGGCTTGGACTCTTTGACCTGGGGCGCCTTCACCTCCGCCTTGGCCTCTGCTTTCGCTTCGACGGCTTCGGCTTTGGCGTCCGCCTTCGCTTTTGGCTTCTCCTCAACTGCTGCTTTGGCCTTGCCGCGCTTGGGCTTGGCCCCTTCCTCTGCATCGTCGATCTCTTCGATGGTCGCTTCTTTAGCGTCCTTATCGTCGTCCGAAGCGGCGGCAGCAGAGGGCAGAGCCTTCGGCGTACCGTTGCCATTGGGGGCTGCGCCTTGCTCGGCGTTGAAGGAAGCGATCGAGGCGACGGAGTCGCCGGCGTCGATGTTCATGACGCGGACGCCCTGGGCGGTGCGGCCAGTGACGCGCACCTCGTCGAGGCGGGTGCGGAGCATGATGCCGTTGCGCGAGATGACGATGAGTTCTTCGTCGGGGTGGACGACGCGGGCCGCTGCGATGGGGCCGGTCTTGGGCGTGATGCGCAGCGTGAGCACGCCGTGCGTGCCGCGGTGGTGCGTGGTGTAGTTCTCCAACTTGGTGAGTTTGCCGAGGCCGTGCGTTCCGATGACCAGGAGGTAGGCGTCCGGCGTGACCCCGTCCATGCCGAGGAGACGGTCGCCCTTGTCGAGGCGCATGCCACGGACGCCGGCGGCGGAGCGGTGCTGGGCGCGAACCTCGTCGATGCAGAAGTGGACGGCCCTGCCCTGGTGCGAGACGCCGACGACGAATTCGCCGGGTTTCACGATGCGCGCAGAGACGAGTTCATCACCCGGCGGCAGGCGCATCGCGATGATGCCCTTGGTGCGCTCGACGGCGTAGGCGAACTCCTGTAGTTGCGTCCGCTTCACACGACCGTTCTTCGTCGCCATGAACAGGTAGGAGTCGCCATCGAATTCCTTGGTGGCGACGACGGCGGTGACCCGTTCGTCGGGCAGCACGGGGATGATGTTGATGAGCGGCGTACCCTTCGCAGCGCGCGTCGCCTCCTGCGGGATGCGGAAGCACTTCGTGTGCAGGACGCGGCCCTTGTTGGTGAAGAACAGCACGTGGTCGTGCGTATCGGCGATGGCGAGGTGTTCGACGACGTCCTGCTCGCGGGTGATCATGCCGCGGACGCCCATGCCGCCGCGCCGTTGGATGCGATAGGCGTCCATGACGAGGCGCTTCGCGTAGCCGCGGTTGCTGATGGAGATGACCATATCGAGGTTGGGGACGAGTTCCTCGTCGGTGAAGGCGCGGGCCGAGGCGTTGCTGACGACGGTGC
>JACQEE010000186.1 GCA_016200725.1 Chloroflexota bacterium | reverse complement strand
GCCGCAAAACCCGGATTCGGATCTTTGATCGCGCGGATCGGAGGCCGGTCGATGACGATGGATTTTCGATCTATCTGGCCTTGGGCAAGAATCCCCTGAGCCAACAAAACGATGATCGCTAGACGGAACATCTTCATCAAAATGACCTCCTTAATGCGACATCCGAATGACGTCATCATAGCTCCTGACTCGGCCGGCGATGAACGCCTTCGTCACGTTGAAGGCCCCGCGCACATTCACCGCGTAGAGCCGGTCCATATCCGCGCCCGTCGTGGTCAACGCCGTCCCGACGTGGCCGATACCCGCGTTGTTGACCAGCACGTCCAGCCGGCCGAAGCGCTCCCGCACCGCGCGACCCACGGTCTCGCACTCCGACTCCTTCGTCACGTCCAGCGCGAGGAACTCCCCCTGGCCGCCCGCGGCGCGCAGGCGCGACACCGTTTCGCCGCCGGCCTGGGTGTCGCGGTCCGTGACATAGACGAATGCCGCCGCCGCGGCGAACACCTCCGCGATGCTGGCGCCGATGCCCGATCCTGCGCCCGTCACGAGCGCTATCTTATCCTTCAAGCTGAACATGCCCGCCAGCCTACCTGCGCGGCGCGCGGCGGCAAGCCCTGATCCTTGTTGAAATCACCCAAACGGCGCTTTAAGCCCGCTCAAACGGCTCGTCTGACCCGCCCGATTTCCCCTCACCCCAGCCCTCTCCCCTTCGGAAGGGGAGAGGGTGCCCGAAGGGCGGGTGAGGGGCGCGCCAAATAGATTGCATCCGCAGGGCTTCTCTGTCAGGCATGACGCCGCGTTCCATGATGCCCTCGTTGTCTCGCTGCCTCACCGCTTTCATACCGGCGGGTGTGGCGTGGTGCGTGATGGCATCACCCGTTCGGGCTGCGGAACCCACTCTCGCTCTCGACGCCTCCGCCAACGTGAGCGCCGCGCGGCCGGGCGAGCACGGCTTCGTCGTGCATGAAGTTCGCTCGGGCTTCCAGCCGGGCATGACCGAGATCCATGTGCTTGTGCCTGCGAAGCTCGCGGAGAAGGCCCGCATCCCCGTGCTCTATCTGCTGCCTGTGGAGGCCACGAACTCGACGCGCTGGGGCAGCGCGCTGGCCGAGGCCCACAGGCTCGGCCTCGCTGACCGTCTCAATGCCATCTGTGTGTATCCCACGTTCAGCCAGTTACCGTGGTATGTGGATCATCCGGCGGACGCGCGCATCCGGCAGGAGAGTTACTTCCTGCGGGTGGTGGTGCCGTTCATCGAGGCTCGATACCCCGCCCGCCGCGAGCGCGAGGGTCGCCTGTTGCTGGGCTTCAGCAAGTCCGGCTGGGGCGCGTGGAGCCTGCTGTTGCGCCACCCGGATGTGTTTGGGCGCGCGGCCGCGTGGGACGCGCCGACGGCGATGGACGCCCCGCGTTACGGGATGGATGGCATCATCGGCAGCCGCGAGGCGTTCGCAAAGTATGAACTCCACACCGTCCTGCGCGCGAAGGGCCGCGAACTCGGCCCCGCTCCGCGCCTCGCGCTGCTCGGCTACGGTAACTTCCGCGAGCAGATGACCCAGACCCACGCGCTGATGGACTCACTGGGCATCCCGCATGAATGGAGGGACGGCCCGCAACGGCAGCATCATTGGGAGAGCGGCTGGGTGGAGGACGCGGCCCGCTGGCTGACGCAAAAAGGCGATGCGCGATAAGTGAAGAGGCGAGAGACAATAAGTGAAGAAGCTGGAGGATAGAGGTGAAAGGCCATTAAGGAAGTTGCAGAACCGTGCCGACGGCAACCCCTCTCCCGGCCTCCGGCCACCCTCTGCCCCGGATGAAGGATGAAGTAGTAGGTATGAAGGATGAAGTTTCAGCCCTTCCGCGTTCATCCTTCATACTTCATCCTTCATCCTTCATCCATGACAGGGGGAGAGGGCCGGGGTGAGGGGTTTGCCGCTCGTGGACGAGGGGTCGTGCCCGAAGGGGCATGGGCCGCTAGGGCTTGGGCTTCTCCACGAGGTATTCCACACCGGCCTCTTTCTTGACCTTGTCCAGGTAGGCGGGGAGCAGCTTGTCAGCCTCTTGCTGTTGGAGGTAGTCCTTGATCTTGTCTTGGGCTTCGGCAAAGGGGGTCTTCTTGGCAGGGATCTTCTCACTGAGCTTGATGATGTGGTAGCCGAACTTGGTGGTGACGAGGTCGCTTACCTGATTGGTGTTGAGGCTGAAGGCCGCCGCCTCAAACTCGGCGACCATCTGGCCGCGGGGGAAGATGTATTCGCCGCCGCGTTCCTTGGAGGGGGAGTCGTCGCTGAACTCGCGGGCGAGCTTGGCGAAGTCCTCACCCTTGCGGGCGCGGGCCATAAGGTCTTCGGCGACCTTGCGTTTGGTGGCCTTCTTCTCGTCGTTAAGCTCAAGCTGCGTGGTGGTGTCGCGCGTGCCCACAAGGATATGGCTGGCGCGGACCATCTCGGGTGACTCGAAGCGGGAGGGGTTGTCGTCGTAGGTAGGTATCGAAGGAGCTGCCGGTGGCCTCTATCGAGCGCTTGAGGGCCAGCTCAGAGCCGGTGCGCTTGACCATGTCGGCGAAGAACTTGTCCACGGACTCGCGCGCCTTGGCCCGGTCATCGTCGGTGGCCTTGTAGAGCATGATCTCGGTGACGATGATGCGGTCAAGGATCTTGCGCTCGATGTCGGCGCGTTCGGACTCAGCCACGGCCTTGCCCTGGGCGGCCATGCTGGCGCGAAAGGCTGAGAACTCTTCCTCGACCTGGCTGGCCTTGATGGAGAATTGCTTGGCGCGCGCGAGGACTTTGTCCGGGAAGAGTTCGATGGGGGCGTTGGTCTTGGAGGCTGCCGGGGCGGGCTTCTCCCTGGCCTTGTCATCCGCGGCGCGGGCCGCCGGGCCGGTGGCAAGGAGGGCAAGAGTGAGGGTGAACGGGACGATGGGTGATGTCATGGGGCTTCGTGGGTGAGGGGCTGCGGGGCGGTCAGAGTTTGACGACGCGGACGTTGGAGATGTCGGGATCCTTCTTGATTTCATCAAGGAGGGCTTCGGGGGGTTCGCTGTCGAGGTTGAGGACGGTGAGTGCCTGCCCGCCGGCGATGTCACGGTGGAGGCTCATGTTGGCGATGTTGACTTTATACTTCGTTGGACTTGACCTCTTCGACGAGGAGGCCAAGGGAGGCGGCCATGGCACGGACGTTCACTTGATTCACGTCCTTGCCGCCGGCGTGCTCAAGGAAGCCCTTGAGGATGAAACGGGTGATGGGATCGCCGGGAACTTCCGTGGCCTTGCCGCCGTAGGTGACGACGATGCGGTCGCAGCGCTTGGGGGAAGTCTGCCCGATGAGCCGGCCGAGCTTCTCGCCGAGGTTGAGGTAGGGCTTGACGAGGGCGTAGGTCTTGGCGTCGAGGTTGGGCATGTTGACGGCGTTGCGCACGGCGCCGTTGACGAGGTAATCGGTGATGGCCTCGGCGACTTCTATGCCGACGTTCTCCTGCGCCTCCTCGGTGCTCGCGCCGAGATGGGGTGTCATGATGAGGTTGGGATGCGCGCGGAGGGGCGAGTCCTTGGGCAACGGCTCGGCCTCATACACGTCCAGCGCGGCGCCGGCCACCTGGCCGCTGTTCAATGCGGCGAGCAGATCGGCCTCGTTCACGATGCCGCCGCGGGCGCAGTTCAATATCTTCACGCCCTTCCTCATCTTGGCGAAGGCCGCGGTGTTGAGCATGCCCTTCGTCTCCTCCGTGAGCGGCATGTGGACGGTGATGAAGTCAGCCTGTTTGTAAATATCATCGAGGCCCTCGAAGAGTTCCACCTGCATCGCCTTGGCGCGTGAATGCGAAAGATAGGGATCATAGGCGAGCACCCTCATGCCGAACACCTGCGCGCGCTTGGCCACTTCGCTGCCGATGCGGCCCATGCCGAGGATGCCCAGCACCTTGCCGTTGAGTTCGAGGCCGGAGAAGGCCTTGCGGTTCCACTCGCCGGCCTTCATCGAGCCGTGCGCTTGGGGGATTTTGCGCGCGAGCGCCATCAGCATCGCAAAGGTCAGCTCGGCGGTGGAGATGGTGTTGCCGCTGGGGGTGTTCATCACCACGATGCCGCGTTCCGTGGCGGCATCCACGTCAACATTGTCCACGCCGACGCCGGCGCGGCCGACCACGCGCAGGCGCAGCGCGGCCTCGATGACCTTGCGGGTGATCTTGGTTTCGGAGCGGACGACGATGGCCTCGGTCTTGGCGACGAGCGGGAGAAGTTCGGCTTCCGGCAGGCGCTTTTCGAGCACCGTGACCTTGAACTCCGTGCGTGCCTGGAAGGCGGCGATGCCCTTCGGCGAAATCGGATCGCAAATCAACACGTTCATAAACAGGCCGCGCAGTGTAGGGACGCGGTGCGGGCAGGTCAAATGCGCAGAACAATTTACACCATCGCACATGACTTGGCAGAAGTTCCGCGGCTTGTTAATGAGTCACGGCATGAACGGCGCTGACTCACCGAGCGGACGCGTGGCCTCGCTCCATCTGCATCCGCTGAAGGGTGGCGAGCCATTCACTCGCGCCGAAACCATCTCGCTCGTCGCAGGCAAGGGCATCGAGGGGAACCCGCGTTACTTCGACCGCGGCAGCCGGCGGCAGGTGACGCTCATCGCGCGCGAGCAAATCGCGGCGCACGCGAATGCGCTCGGCGTCGAGCGCTTCGAGCCGGGCGCGGTGCGCTCGAACATCGAAACCGAAGGTGTGGACTTGAACGCGCTCGTTGACCGCGATGTGCGCGTGGGCGGCGCGGTGCTGCATATCTACACGCCGCGGACGCCATGTCACAAGATGGACGCGCTTCACAACGGCCTGCGCGCGCTCATGGAGAACGGCCGCCAAGGCGTGCTCGCACAGGTTGTGCAATCCGGCGTCATCCGCG
>JACQEE010000185.1 GCA_016200725.1 Chloroflexota bacterium | reverse complement strand
CGAGGGTGGCCAGTTCGAAGGCGACGGCTGGAAGTTCACCCGCGCCATGTCCAAGAAACTGGCGGCGAAGGGCTGGTTGACCTTGGCCTGGCCAAAGGAGCACGGCGGCCAGGCGCGCCCGATCCTCGAGCAGCTGGTCTGGCGCGAGGAGACGACCTACCACCGCGTTCCCGGCGTCGATATGGGCGTCGGCGGCATTTCCTGGGTCGGGCCGATGCTGATGCGCCACGGCACCGGCGAGCAGAAGCAGCATTTGAATCGCATCGCCGCGGGCGAGGAGTACTGGTGCACGCTCTACAGCGAGCCCAGCGCCGGCTCCGACCTTGCATCGCTGCAGACGCGAGCGGTCAAGGACGGCGACGACTACGTGGTGAACGGCTCGAAGATTTGGACGAGCGGCGGCCATCATGCCGACTTCGGCTGGCTCGCGGCGCGCACCGATCCCAACGCCCCCAAGCACAGGGGCGTCAGCATGTTCCTGCTCGACATGAAGCTGCCCGGCGTTACCGTGCGTCCCATCATCAATATGGCCGGTGCCCACTCCTTCAACGAGGTCTTCTTCGACAACGTCCGTGTACCTGCGAGAGCGCGAGTGGGCGAGGAGAACACCGGCTGGTACATCCTCGCGACCGCCCTTGATCTCGAGCGCTCCGGCGTGCACGCATCAGCGGGCGGACGCCGCAACCTCGAGGAACTTGCGAAATACGTCGCCGACCAGCGCGTCACGCTCTTGCCAGTCCTGCGTCACCGCTTCGCTGAGATGGCCATCGAGACGAACGTCTCGCGCTATCTCGCCTATCGGGTTGGCTGGATGCAGGCGAAAGGCCTGGCGCCGAACGTGGAGGCGAGCATCTCGAAGTTGTACGGCTCCGAGTTCGGCCAGCGACTCGCCGGCTTCGCGATCCAGGTCTTCGGCCTCTACGGTCAGGCCGAGCCGGGCAACAAGTGGACGCGTCTGCGCGGCCGCTTCGAGAAAGGCTACCTCGGCGCCGTCTCCGCGACCATCGCCGCCGGCACGTCAGAAGTGCAGCGCAGCATCATCGCCAACCGCGGCCTCGGTCTGCCGCGATAGCACAATGTCCTAGTGCAGCCGCATCCCACCGTCGACGTTGATCGCCTGCCCGTGGACTTCTCTGGCGAGCGGTGAGCACAAAAAGGTGACCATCCATCCGATGTCGTCCACTGTCTGCTCGCGCTGCAGAGGCGTCGTGCGCTTGATGATGCCGTCGAACCACCGCTTCGGACTCTCGCCACCTGGCCGGTTGTACTTCGTCGCGATGTGCTTCTGCAGCGACCCGATCATGTCAGTGTAGACGAGCCCCGGCAGCACGACGTTTACGTTGATGCCGTACCGCCCAATGTCCTTCGCCAGCGACTGCGTGTAGTTGATCTCCGCCGCCTTCGCCGCGCTGTACGCCATGTGCACCGGTGTGCCTTCGATGCCCGCTATGGATGCGACGTTGATGATCTTGCCCCACTTGCGCTCCTTCATCGACGGCAGCACCGCATCGCAGGCCCACACGCGGGCGAGAGCGTTGACCCGAAAGGCAGCCTCCCAGTCGGCGGTTGTCTCCGGGTAGTGCTCGGAAAAGTCAGCCGCGCCATGCACGCCGGCGTTGTTCACCAGGATTTCGACCGGCCCCCATGCCTTCCCCACGTCTTGCACCATGCGCGTGGCGTCAGCCTCTCGCGAGAGGTCGACCCGAACGGCCATCGCCTGCGCGCCGAGCGCCTCGATCTCCCGACACGTCGCCGCGAGCCCTTCCTTCGTCCGCGCCGCCACCGCCACCTTTGCGCCTTCCTTCGCCAGACACCGCGCGATGCCCACGCCGATGCCGCGGCTCGCTCCCGTCACCAGCGCGACGCGTCCCTGCACCCAACCAGGCATAGTGAAACCTCCGATGCTGAAAGCAGGCGGAGTCTAGGTCGGTGGGCAGCGAGGGTCAAGGTGCCGGACGCGTGGTAATGAGGAAAAGTGGTCGGGGCGCCGAGATTTGAACTCGGGACCCCCTGCACCCCATGCAGGTGCGCTACCGGGCTGCGCTACGCCCCGACTGGGAAGGGTGGCCGCGATCCCGTTCGCCCTGAGCCTGTCGAAGGGTGAACGGGCATGGTCGCCGATCCCGGCGGACGACCTCGCGAACCGAGTGTCAGCATAGCACACACCTGTTGACAGCGGCAACGCGCCGTCCCTGCGCTATACTCTCCACGCACCCCGAGAGGTCACACACGTGGCATTCGAGACCATCACCTACGAACGGCGCGACGGCGTCGGGACGATGACCCTGAACCGTCCCGAAAAGCTGAACACGCTCAACTCCGTGATGCGCCGCGAGATACGCGAAGTCTTCGCCTCGGTCAACGACGATGGCGCGATCCGATGCCTGCTCATCACCGGTGCGGGCGACAAGGCCTTCTGCGCCGGCGCCGACCAGACTGAGCGCACCACCGGCGGTGCTATCCCCGCCGATGAGGTTAAGGCCAACCACCTGAACCCCAATAACTCCACCGCCAAAGTCATGCAGGACATCAAGAAGCCGATCGTAGTGGCCGTGAACGGCGTCGCCGCTGGCGGCGGCCTCGCCGTGACGCTCTGTGCCGACATCGCGATCGCCTCCGACCGCGCGCGCTTCCGCTGCGCTCACGTCGCCCTCGGCATGGGCATGATGGACGCGCTGGGATGGCTGCTCCCGCGAGCGGTCGGCCACCAGCGCGCCTTCGAGTTGTACGCCACGAATCGCATCGTCGAGGCCGACGAGGCGTCGCGCATCGGCATCGTGACCCGCGTTGTGCCGCACGCGTTGTTGATGACCGAGGCGCAGTCGCTGGCGCAGACGCTCGCCGACGGCCCCCCGCTCGGCCTGCGCGTCGCCAAGCGCGCCCTCCAGCGCAGCGAGCACGACACCCTCGAAGAGTACCTGGAGTACGAGCGCCTCGCCTACCAGATATGCTATTTTTCAGAAGACTCTAAGGAAGCCCGCCGCGCTTTCCTCGAAAAGCGCAAACCACGGTTTCAGGGCAAGTAATCGAGAGCAGTACTGTCATGCT
>JACQEE010000178.1 GCA_016200725.1 Chloroflexota bacterium | reverse complement strand
GTCGGGAAGCGCGTCGAGGGCGTGGCCACCGCTGACTGAAGCCGCGCGACCGTGCACCGTTGCGCCTTTGATTTCGTGGTACGTCGGGAAGCGCTCGAAGACGGCGCAGACGCGGGTGTCGCGCTGGATGTTGCGATGCGAGCGGCTGTCGGCTGGGACGCGGATGTAGAGGAGATCGCCGCGAAGCAGGCAGGCGACAGCGTCGGGCCAGGGGCGGCCGTCGGCGTCGAGGGTGCCGAGGATGCAGCGGCGCTCTTCGCCGACGAAGGCGAGCAACTCATCGTGGCTCATTGCGATGGATTCCCGAGGCATGGCTAGCGGGCCTTGTCGAGAAGCAGCGCTTCGGCGGGCGTGACTTCGATGAGGATGCGCTTGCCGGACTTGAGGCGATCGTTCGAGCGGCCGCTGACGCCCTGAGGCACTGGGTTGATACCGGTGCGCGGGCGAGGCCGGTCGGGCATCTCCTGCCCTTCGAGGACCGTGGCGGAACCGCGGAAGACGACGGCGCGGAAGTGGGGGTCGTTCCACTTCGTGGTGACGAGGCAGGTCGCCTGGCTATCGCGTTGGGCGTTGCGCGTCTTCACGCTCTTTCGATAGGTGTTGAAGTAGAGTTTGCCTTCCTTGTAGAGGCCAATCATGGGATGGCAGGTCGGCGAGCCGTCCGCGCGGGTGGTGAAGAGGAAGGTGCGGTTGTTCGCCTCGAGGAACTGGTGGACGTCGGGAGGGATGTTTTCGTTCGTCATGGTTGCAACCCGGAGGATTCCGAAGGGATTCTTCGCTTCGCTCAGAATGACAGACTAGACGGGCTTCAGTTTGATGACGACGTGGCCGCCCTTGGCCGACTCGGCGGTGCGGGCCATGCGGTCGGCGTGCTTGGCGGCGTACTTTTTCTTGAGCAGATCGATCATCTGCGGCACCCAGGCGGGATCAGGCATGACGTCGGCCTGCATCGCGAGATGGTCGGCGCTGCCGGGCGCGCCGATGGCCACGTCGACCTTGGGATCGCGCTTGACGTCCCACACCTCGCTGGATGACTCGGCCGAGAGGATGTAGAGTCGCTGGCCGTCGTGGACGAACCAGAGGGGATAGGTGGCCTGTCCGGTCGTGCGCTTGGTTGTCATGAACAACTCGTCGGCAACGGCGGCTTTGGTCTTGAGGTCATCGAGGGTGGGCATGGCGTCTCCGGGTGTCAGGTTGGCGGTAGGAGTATACGGACGGAGGCGGGATGCGGCAACGAGGGGAGTCGGATGGATGGTTGGTGAGTGCTAGATTCTGGGGCGTCCCGCCCCAGAATGACAGAAGGGGTGCTGGTATCATTGACCGAACGTTTTCCAGGAGTCCGGCGTGCATAGCGTTGGCGAAAACATCAACCAACTGTTCTTTCTGACCGCGTTGGCGGTGTGGACGGGCGGCATCTTCGTGGTGGCCATCGTGGCGCCAATCATCTTTCGCGTGGCGCAGTCGCGGGACCAGGCGGGGGCCATCGTGGCGGCGGCGCTGGAGCAGTTCGATCGCCTGAGACTGATCGGGACGGCGGTGCTGCTGGCGACGAGCGTGGTGCATTACGCGAAGTGGGTCGACCAGGTCAACGGGACGCTGGCCACGAGGTACGCGCTGCTCGCGGGGATGGTGTTCTTCGCGGCTGCGGTGCGCTTCGTGGTGACGCCACGGCTGCAGCGGCTGAATCGAGAAATCGGCTCGTTCGACCGCGAGGGGCGGACGGTGAACAGGCAGCGCTTCAACGACCTGCACCGGTGGAACTCAACGCTGACGACGTTTGAGTTGCTGTGCGGGCTGGCGGTGTTCTACACGCTGTGAGGCAAGCCGTTCATGGTTCGACAGGCTCACCACGAACGGCACTAAGCGTCTAGGTCAGCGCGCAGGCTTTTCAGAACAGCCTCGCTGAGGCGGAGGCGACGCTTGTAGTTGGGGTGGTCGACGTAGAGGTAGGCGAGGTCTTCGCCGGAGCGGAAGCGTCGCGACTGCTGCGATGTGAACTTAAGGCGCACGAAGTGGACCGCGCTGATCTTGACCTCATTGCTGTGGCCTTCCTCGAAGCGAGCGTAGACGCGCTCGTCGCCGAACTGCAGCCAGACCTTCTTTCCCTTGTCGATGCCCATCATCTTGTCGAGCGTCGGTTTGATCTTGCGCTGGTCGGTGATCTCGATGAGCATCGTGGCGCTGAGTTCATTGGCGCCGGGGATGAGGTCGTTGTAGACGGCGAGTTCTTCGGCGATGCGCTCCTCTTGCACGATGCGCTCGGCGCGCATCATTTCCTCGATCTGGAAGAGCACGGTGTCGCGGTTCTCGAATACGAAGGTGAGAATCGGCCCGACTTCGACGCGACGCGCCTTCTTGAGGGCAATGATGCGCGCGCGGAAATCGTTGCGGATGCGCTCGTACTGAATGATGTCCTTGACGTCGGCGCGGGTGAGTTTTCGCATGGCTAGAGGCCGTACGCATCCTGGAGCACCTGCATCGGGTGCACGGGCTTGCGACCGGTCGCGTGCAGGATCTGCGTCGCGGCGAGGGGGCAGTCGGATGCCCAGATCTTGGCTTCGGCGTCCTTCATGTCCTGGAAGAGGCGCTCGCCGTACTTGAGCGAGATTTCATGCGACTCCTTCATGATGCCCCAG
>JACQEE010000177.1 GCA_016200725.1 Chloroflexota bacterium | reverse complement strand
TCCTCTCTGTCGATAATTTCGCGCTTTTCTTCCAGTACCTCTTCATCGCCGTCGCCGCCGCCGTGATCATCGCCTCGCAGGACACCGTCTCGCGCTTCCGTGGCTTCGTCGGCGAATACTACGGCCTCATCCTCTTCTCGACCTCCGGCCTCATGCTCCTCGCCTCCACGCGCGAGTTGATCACCATCTACCTCTCGCTCGAACTGAGCACCCTCTCTGCGATTGCCCTCGTCGCCTTCTTCAAGGATGGTCGCTCCACCGAGTCGGCCATTAAGTACCTCATCCTCTCCGCGGTCAGTTCCGCGGTCATGCTCTACGGCATGGCGCTCGTCCTCGGTGTCACCGGCAGCACCGAACTTGGCGAGATTGGCCGCCAGTTGCCCGTGACGAGCCTCTCCCGCAATCCAGCGCTCCTCCTCGGCGTCGTCTTCATCATCGCCGGCTTCGGCTTCAAGATATCGTCCTTCCCCTTCCAGATGTGGGTGCCGGACGTCTACCAGGGCGCGCCCACGCCGGTGACCGCCTTCCTCGCCGTCGCCAGCAAGGCCGCCGGCTTCGCCGTCGTCCTGCGCGTCTTCTACACCGCCTTCAACGACATCAGCCTCGATTGGAGCATGCTCTTCGCCATCCTCGCCATCATCTCGATGAGCCTCGGCAACCTCGTTGCCATGTTCCAGAGCAACCTCAAGCGCCTCCTCGCCTACAGCGCCATCGCCCATGCTGGCTACATCATGATTGGCCTCGCCGCCGTGGCGACCCGTGTCCCCGGCGGCGACAACGTCGGCCCGCAGAGCGTCCTCTTCTACCTCGGCGGCTACGCCTTCACGAACCTCGCCGCTTTCTTCGTTGTCAACGCCATTGCCAACCGCATAGGCAAGGAAGAGATCGATGACCTCGCTGGCCTTGGCCGCCGTTCGCCCTGGATGGCTGCTATTCTTGCGATTGCGCTCGCCTCGCTCACTGGCCTCCCCCCGACCGTCGGCTTCTGGGCGAAACTCTACCTCTTCAACGCCGCCATCAAAGCCGACCTCGTCTGGCTCGCCGTCGCTGGCGCGATCAACGGCGCGATTTCCGCTTACTACTACCTCCGCATCATCAAGGTCATGTACATGAGCCCTGCTCCCAGCGAAGAACGCATCCCCTCGTCCTTCTCCGCGTCTACTGCCCTGCTCATCACGGTTCCTGGCATCCTCTTCTTCGGCTTCGCCCCCTGGTACCTCCTCGATTTCGCGGTGCGCGCCACCGCTACGTTTGCGCGTTAGTTTTTGACACTGCCTCCGCGCTCCTCGTACACTCGCCTTTGACTTCCATTCGAGCACGCATGTGTTCAAGCGCATCGGCATCATCTACAAGTCCGGAGTTCCCGCCGCCGAGCAACTCGCGCGAGCGCTGGCCGAGCGCCTCCGCGCCACGGGCCGCCACGCATGGCTGGCGCAGGTCGATCATGCCGCTCCCGACGCCAAGCAGGTGGACGATACCGACCTGCTCGTCACCGTCGGCGGTGACGGCACTATCCTGCGCACTGCCCGCCTTACCGTGCCGAGGAACATCCCCATCCTTGGCGTCAACATGGGCAACCTGGGCTTCATGACCGAAGTCGCCAGCGGCGATGCCCTCACCCTGGTGCCTCGCTATCTCGACACCGAAGGCTGGATCGAAGAGCGCTCCCTTCTCGACGTCGAAGTCGTCCGCGATGGCCGCGCCAGCCCTCTGGGCGAGCACTCCTGGTCGCTCAACGAGGTGATGGTCGGCCGCCGCACCGCAGGCCGCATGCTCGACATCGAAGCGCGCATCGATCGCGTAACGCTCACGAGTTACAAAGCCGACGGCGTCATCGTCGCGACCGCCACGGGCAGCACGGCCTACGCGCTCGCAGCTGGCGGTCCGGTGCTGCATCCTGAGAACAAGGGCCTGCTTCTACTGCCCGTCTCGCCGCACCTCTCGCTGCGCAATCCCATCGTCCTGCACCCGGACGCCGTCGTCGAACTGGTCGTCGGCGAGCAGAGCGACGTGGTCGCCAGCCTCGATGGCCAGGTCGACTACCCGCTGCGTCCCCGCGAACTCGTCCGCGCGAAGCGCAGCGCTCGCGTGGCCCGCTTTTTCCGCGTCCAGCCGCACACCTACTTCTACGCCACGCTGACCCGGCGCCTCTCGATGGGTGGCGCGAAGTAGCGCGGCGCCTATCGGCAGCCTCTCGAGCCGAACAGTCGTTGGAGGAGCATCTGTGTCTCCCTACCGCATCGCTAAGTCCGAGCAGATCTTCCAGGGCCGCATCCTGAAATTGCGTGTCGACACCGTCGACGTCGGCAATGGCAAGACCGTCAAGCGCGAGGTGGTCGAACACCCTGGCGCGATCGTCGTTGCCCCCATCGACGCTCAGGGTCGCCTCGTGCTCGTCCGCCAGTACCGCCACGCTGCCGGCGATTGGCTCCTCGAATTGCCCGCGGGCACCCTCGACCATGATGAGCCGGTCGAGGCCACAGCCCAGCGTGAACTCCAGGAAGAGATTGGCTGCGCCGCCGGCCGCCTCGAGCGCATCGGTGGCTTCTTCAGCGCCCCCGGCTTCTGTACCGAGTTTCTCCACTTCTTCATCGCCCGCGATCTGCGTCCACAGCGGCGCCCCGGTGACGACGACGAGGAGATCGAAGTGGTCGCTATGCCAATCGCCAAAGTGAAAGCCCTCGCGCGTGAGGGCAAGGTTCGCGACGCGAAGACGCTTGCTGGCCTGACCCTGTTGGACCTCTGGCTCCAGAAGCCCTGACGTTCACCGGTTCGATAGGAGCCCCGCCGGCCTGTGCCGGATACCCTTGCCAAGTGTCCAGCCTTCACCGAAAATAGACGGCGTCACCTTACGAGCGTGAACAGTACTCAGCGATGATGAACGCCCGAAACGAGGTCCTGAAGCGGTTTGGCTCTAAGGAAGCGCTCTTTCCGCATGTGCGGGAGGTCGCTATCCTGCTTGGCGCCTACCTTGTGTACATGGTGGGCCGCCTCATCATCCACGCGACCGCTGGCGATACCAGCGTCACCCACGCGATCTCCGTCATCAAGTTCGAGAAAGCCCTCGATATCTTCTGGGAGCCCCACCTTCAGCGCTGGTCGCTCCAGGCCGGGGCAGGCTTCGTCCGCGCCTTCAACTACCTCTACATCGCCACGTATTGGCCGGTCATTCTCACCGTTGGCTTCGTCATGTACATCTTCGACCGCAAGCGCTATTACTACTATCGAAAGTTGATACTGAGCAGCTTCGTCATCGCCCTGGTCATCTTCGAACTCTTCCCGCTCGCGCCGCCGCGCATGATGACGAGCAGCGGCCTCCAGGACATGATTGGCCTTTTCGGCCCGAAATGGTACGGCAGCGAACAGGCCGCGGGCTTCTACAACGACGTTGCCGCTATGCCAAGCCTCCACTTCGCCTGGACGGTCGTCTACGGATTCATGTTCTGGAGCATGGGCAAGTGGTGGCTCAAGGTCATCGGCATTCTCTACCCCACGGTCATGTTCTTCACTATCGTCATCACCGGCAACCACTACGTCATCGACGCTCTTGCCGGCGCGGTCCTCATGCTCTTCGTCTACCTCATCCATGAGCAGGTCTGGCGCAAGGAGCGGCGAGCCCGCTTTGCCGCCTTCATGCTCCGCCGCTCGGCGCGGCAGCCCGACGCCCCAGCCACGTGACCCTCGGCCTCGTCCTGCTCGAGTGGCCGATCGATCCGCATACCCGTCGTTTCGTTGTAAACCCCAGTCGCATGTGATAAACTTCACGCACTTCTGGCCCCCTCGGAGCGCCCCAGATGTACGAACATGACGTGTTAGTGGTTGGCGCTGGCCTGGCCGGCATGCGTGCCGCCATCGAAGCGAATCGAGCCGGCGCCGACGTCGCAGTTATCACCAAAGTCCATCCCGTCCGCAGCCATTCCAACGCCGCGCAAGGCGGCATCAACGCCGCTATGGGTGGCGAAGGCAGCGACGATACCTGGGAACTTCACGCCTACGACACCGTGAAGGGCTCCGATTGGCTCGGCGACCAAGACGCCATCGAAATCATGGCCAAGGACGCCCCGCGCGACATCATCGAACTCGAGCACATGGGCGTCATCTTTGCCCGCGATGAGTTCGGCCGCTTGGCAACCCGCGCCTTCGGAGGCGCCTCCAAGCAGCGCACCTTCTTTGTCGGCGACATCACCGGACAGGCCGTCCTCCACGTGATGTACGAGCAACTGATGAAGTCCGCCATGCGCGTCTACGAAGAGTGGTTCGTCCTCGGCCTCATCAAGGAAGATGGCCGCTGCTGCGGCGTCGTCGCCATGGACATCCTCCAAGGCGATGTCGCTGTCATCCGCGCCAAGGCCGTCATCCTCGCGACCGGCGGCATCGGCCGCGTCTACGAGCCCAGCACCAACGGCATGATCTGCACCGGCGATGGCCAGGCCCTCGCCTACCGCATCGGCGCGCCCCTCATGGACATGGAGATGGTCCAGTACCATCCCACGACGCTCAAAGGCAATGGCGCGCTCCTCACCGAGGGCGCTCGTGGCGAAGGCGCCTACCTCGTCAACAAAGACGGCGACCGCTTCATGAAGAAGTACGCGCCGAACAAACTCGAACTCGCCTCCCGCGATGTCGTCTCCCGCTCCGAGGCCTTGGAAATTCAGGCTGGCCGCGGCATCGATGGCTGCGTCCTGCTCGATTGCCGCCATCTCGGCGAGAAAGTCATCCTCGGCAAGTTGGGCCAGATTCGCGAACTCGCCCTTGAGTTCGCCAACGTCGACATCGTCAAGGCGCCGGTGCCCATCCGCCCGGGCATGCACTACATCATGGGCGGCATCAAGACCGATTCCTTCGGTGCGACGCGCATCCCCGGCCTTTACGCCGCCGGCGAGTGCGCCAACGTCAGCATCCACGGCGGGAACCGCTTGGGCGCGAATTCCCTCCTCGAGACTGTCGTTTTCGGACGCCGCTCTGGCCGCGCCGCCGCCGAGTACGCTAGCGGCAAGAAGCACGCTGCTGTCAACGAAGATCGCTACGTCGGCGAGCAGAAGCGCAAGTTCCAGATGCTCATGGATAAACCCTACCCTGGCTTCACAGCGGCCAAACTTCGCCTCGAAATGGGCGTGAGCATGGACAAGAACATCAGTGTTTTCCGCACCGAGCAGGGCATGAAGGACACGCTCGCCGCCATCCGCCGCCTCAAGCAACAGTTCCAGCAGGTCAACGTCACCGACAAGAAGAAGGTCTTCAACTGGAATCTGTTCTCCACCCTCGAGTTGGAGAACATGCTCGACTTGGCCGAAGTGACCGCCGTCGGCGCCATCGCGCGCAAAGAGAGCCGCGGCGCCCACGCGCGCACTGACTTCCCCGACCGTAACGACAAGGAATGGCTCAAGCACACCCTGGTGTTCAATTCCCCCGAGGGGCCGCTGATCGACTATCTCCCGGTCACGATCACCAAGTGGCCGCCCGAGAGGAGAGTCTATTGAAAAAGGTCAACCTCAAGGTCAAGCGCTTCGATCCTGAAACGCACGAGACCAAGTACCAGGAATACAAGGTCGAGGTCGACGACAACGCCGCCGTCCTCGATGCGATTATCGACGTCCGCGAATATCAGGATCCTACGCTTGCCGCGCGCTGCTCCTGTCGCAGTGCCATCTGCGGCTCCTGCGGTATGCGCATCAACGGCCGCGCGCGCCTCGCCTGCAAGACCAAGGTCATCGAACTCCTCCCTGCCGGCGACACCATCACGGTCGAACCTCTCGGCAACATGGAAACGGTCAAGGATCTCGTCGCCGATATGAGCACATTCTGGGCAAAGGTGCGTCAGGTACAACCTTGGCTCAAGCCCAGCCAGCCCGCTCCCGACCGCGAATACATCGCCCCCCAGGATGCCATGGCCGATCTGCTTGGCGCCATGAACTGCATCATGTGCGGGGCCTGCGTCTCCGACTGCACCTCCCTTGAGGTCGACAAGAACTTCATCGGCCCTGCCGCTCTCGCCAAGGCCTATCGCTTCGTTGGCGATCCCCGCGAGACCGAGGCCGCCCGCGAGGAGCGTCTCCGCGATCTCACCCAGCCCGGCGGCGTCTGGGACTGCACCCACTGCTTCATGTGCGTCCAGGTCTGCCCCAAGGACGTCGCCCCGATGGAGCGCATCGTCGATATTCGCCGCACCGCGATGGAGGCTGGCTACCGCGACAACAACGGCGCCCGCCACAGCGACTCCTTCGCCAGGTCGGTGAAGGAAAGCGGCTGGCTAGATGAACTCCGCATTGTCCCCGAGTCCTTCGGCTTGGACGACATCGGCCCCCAGGTACAGATGATTCCGACAGCCCTTCGCGCGATCGTCAAGCGCAAGATGCCGCCGGTCATCCACCACAAGCGCCCCGGCCACGAGCACGTCAAGCGTATCTTCAAAGAATTGGAGCACGAATAGATGCGGTACGCCTACTACCCGGGCTGCGTCGCCCAGGGCGGCGCGCCTGAGCTCTTCAATGCCATGCGCCTGGTGGCCGAGCGCATCGGCCTGTCGCTCGAGCACCTCAAGGAGGCCTCCTGCACCGGCGCTGGCGTCCTTCAGGAGCGCGACCCCGAACTTGGCGATACGCTCAACGCTCGCACGCTGGCGATGGCCGAGAAGCGCGGCCTCCCGCTTATGACGATCTGCAGCACCTGCCAGGGCGTCATCAGCCAAGCCAACTATCGGTTGAAGAAGGACGCCGACTACCGCAAGTTCATCAATCACTACCTCGCGCCCGAAGGTCTCGAGTACAAAGGCACCACCGACGTCAAGCACTTCATGTGGGTGCTCGTCGAGGACTACGGCCTCGATCGTCTCAAGGAGCAGGTCAAGCGACCGCTCAACGGCGTTGCGTTGGCACCCTTCTACGGCTGCTACGTCCTCCGCCCATCGGCCGCGCTCGGCTTCGATCAGCATCCCAAGCGCGAGACCTACCTCGAGCAGATCATTGCCGCGCTCGGCGGCACTCCTGTCGACTTCGCTGGCAAGACAAAGTGCTGCGGCTTCCCTATCCTCACCATGAACCGCGATAACTCCCTCCGCATGGCCGGCACGCACCTGCTCGATGCCAAGCACGCCGGCGCCGACGCCATGGTCACACCCTGCCCGCTCTGCCACCTCAACCTCGATGGTCAGCAGCCCGACGCCGCCAAGGTGCACAAGACGCAGATCAACCTGCCTGTCATTCACCTCCCGCAGATGGTCGGCGTCGCCATGGGCATCGATCCGGGCTCCCTCGGCCTCAATCGCCACATCGTCTCCACCCGCCGCTTCGCCGCCAAAGTGCCCGCGTAATCGCGGGCATCCTGAGGCGTCTGCGCCGAAGGATCCGGGGTGGTGGTCCGTTCTTTCCCCCCGCGTAATCGCGGGCATCCTGAGGCGTCCGCGCCGAAGGATCTGAGGTGGCCGGGTGCCTTTCCCCTCGCCCGTCTGCGGGAAAGGATGTCCGCCGAAGGCGGACAGAGCCTGCCCTGAGCGCAGCCGAAGGGTGAGGGTCCGGAGCATCTCGGCAACACCCGATTCGCGCCGGACTGCACTCGCCGCCAAAATAAAACACCCCCAGCAACCGCTGGGGGTGTTTTTCATTCAGGCCTACTGGTCGTTTACTTCGGCGCCGGTGCCGGAGTAGCCACCTTGATCCATGTGCTCGTCAGTGAGCCTTGCGTGCCCTTCACGAGGATGGTGTACACGTCAGGTTTCACTACGGGCTGGATGACGTTTCGATTCGCCGCTGCTGCGCCGGCAACTTCAAATGCGCCGGAGGCATTGGCAGTGCCGCCGCTCAGGATGATGTTGCCGCCGTTAAGTGCAGCAACCAGTTCGGCCGACCACGCCTCGCTGGGCTTGAAGCCCGACCCGCGAATGGTGAACGTCTTACCCTGCTCCACCACTGGGGTATCGATCGAGACCTGAGCGGCCGTCGGTGGCCCCTGAGGTCCGACATCACCCTTCGGCCCAGCTGGACCTTGCGGCCCCACTGCGCCCGCCACGCCTGCTGGGCCGGCCGGACCTTGCGCTCCCGCCGGGCCTGCAACGCCAGCCTTGCCCTTGCAACCCGTTAGAGACACGAGCAGCACCAAGATCACCACGACCGCCACGGTCGTGGCCAACACAATCGTTTTTCTCATTGACAGACCCTTCACTGACCCCTCCTCGAGCAACGAGGTTGCCCTTCGGTGAATGCTCGTTCGTAAATCGGCCCCCATCATAGGAGTTGTCTGAAACAGTGTCAAGGCGCAAACAGGCTTGACTGCCATCTTCGGATTGCGCCGTACAGAAATCGTAGGGTATAGTTGTTGTTGCGGCTCCTCTGTCGGCCTCTTGGCCCGTCCGGCTTTTCCCTCGCCTCCCAGCCGGTAGCCGCGTTGTCTTGGAGAGGTGCCAGAGCGGTTGAATGGGCTGGTCTCGAAAACCAGTATGGCCCTAGTGGTCATCGCGAGTTCGAATCTCGCCCTCTCCGCCATTCGATTCCTGAACGGAGCGGTGCTGGAGTGGCCGAACAGGCACGTCTGGAAAGCGTGTAGGGGTTAACCGCCCCTCGTGGGTTCGAATCCCACCCGCTCCGCCACTCTCTGCCGGACCTGCCATGATTGCAACGTCAGCCAAGGGCCCGTTGGCTCTCACCCTCTCCATCTCTGATGGAGAGGGTGCCCCGACTCTCGGTCGGGGCGGGTGAGGCCCATGCACGCCGACACCAAGTACGCCGTCGCGCTCCACAAGGTCCCTGGCTTTGGCCGCGTGCGCTTTGGTCTCCTCGAGCAGCGCTTCGGCTCACTCGAAGACGCCTGGCACGCTCGCGATACTGCCCTGCGCTCCTCCGGCCTCGACGCCAAAGCCCTCGAGGCCCTTCTCCAGGCCCGGCCTCGCATCTCTCCCGACGCTGAGATCGAGCGTCTCGAACACTTTCAAACCCAGGCCCTTACCATCCACGACGACGGTTATCCGAAGTGCTTGAAAGAAATCTACGACCCGCCGCCTGTCCTCTACATCCGTGGCTCACTAATCCCCGACGAGTGGTATGTCACCATAGTCGGCACTCGCGGCATCACCGCCTACGGCCGCGAAGTCGCCATCCGCCTCGCGAGCGACTTGGCCCGCAGCAAGGTCACCGTCGCCAGCGGCCTCGCACGCGGCGTCGATGCCGTCGCCCACCAGGCCGCGCTTGACGTCGGCGGCCGCACCATCGCCGTCCAGGCCTGCGGCCTCGATATGGTCTATCCACCTAGCCACGCATCCCTCGCTCGTCGCATCGTCGAGCAGGGCGCGCTCGTCAGCGACTACCCGCTCGGTACGAAGCCTCGCCCCGAGTTCTTCCCGCGACGCAACCGCATCCTCGCCGGCCTCGCCCTCGGCACGCTCGTGATCGAAGCCCCCGAAAGCAGCGGCGCCCTGATCACCGCGAAATTCGCGCTGGAAGAAAATCGTGAAGTCTTTGCCGTGCCCGGCAGCATCTTATCCCCAGCGAGCGTCGGCACGAACCGCCTCATCCAGGCTGGCGCGAAGGCGGTGCTCGTCGTCGCCGACATCCTCGAGGAACTGAACCTGCAAGCGACGACTACCTCTACCCCAGCGCAGCAGTTGCCGCTCGGCCTCGCCCCCGCAGCCGCCGATGGCCCCGAGTCCGTTCTCCTGCAGCACCTCTCCCTCGAGCCCCTGCACATCGATGAAGTCCGCCGTGTCGCGGGATTGCCGATGTCCGAGGTGAGCAGCGTCCTGGCTCTGCTAGAGTTGAAGGGACTCATTCGGCAAACCAGCCCGCTCACCTACGTCCTCGCCCAGATGATTTCCCCCTCGCCCGTCCGCGGGAGAGGGTCGGGGTGAGGGTCTCCGGTCCCGATGCGCCATATGCCCCGAACTCGTACAGGAGTAAATATCGCTTGCTCGGACAGAAGTAGGAGTGCTGCCCCCTCCCCCTTAGGGGGAGGGGACGCCGCGTTGACGTGGCGCTAGCGCCTCCCGTACCGTGAAATGGCTATGGCAAAGAACGTCGTAATCGTCGAATCACCAACAAAAGCCAAGACCATCGGCCGCTTCCTTGGCCGCGACTATGTCGTCACGGCCTCGATGGGCCACATCCGCGACCTGCCAAAGATGGAGATGGGCGTGCGCCTTGCCGACGCCTCATTCCGGCCCGTCTACGTCGTCCCCAAGGACAAAAAGCCGCTGGTCAAGGAACTCAGCGCGACCCTCAAGGACGCCGACGCTGTCTACCTCGCCACCGACCCCGATCGTGAAGGCGAGGCCATCGCCTGGCATCTCGTCCAGGCCACCGGCCTCGATGGCCTGCCCAACGGCAAGCTCGTCCAGCGCGTCGTCTTCCACGAGATCACCGAGCCTGCCATCCGCGAAGCCTTCCAGCACCCGCGAGACATCAACGCTGCGCTCGTCGATGCACAGCAGGCGAGGCGCATCCTCGACCGCATCGTCGGCTATGAACTGAGCCCCTTCCTCGGCAAGAAGATCCGCTGGGGCCTCTCTGCAGGCCGCGTCCAGTCCGCAGCCCTGCGCATCATCGTCGATCGCGAGCGTGAGATTCAGGCGT
>JACQEE010000176.1 GCA_016200725.1 Chloroflexota bacterium | reverse complement strand
TCGAGCCCACGTTCACGATGCGACCGCGTCGTTTCGTTTCGCGCCAGTGGCGGCCTGCGCGCTGCGAGCAGAGGAAGTACGACTTGAGGTTCACGTCCATCACGTCATCCCAGCGTTCTTCGGGGAAATCGAGCACGTGCGCGCCGTGGCTCTTGCCAGCGTTGTTGACCAGCACATCAAGGCGTCCGAAGGCGCGCAGCGTCTCCGCGAAGAGGCGGTCGACATCGGCGGAACGGCCCACATCGGCGTGCACGGCCAGCCCCTTCTTGCCGAGCGCCTTGGCTACCCGCTTGGCACCATCGCCATCGATGTCGGCAATCACCGCCGATGCGCCCAGGTCGCAGAACTTGCGAGCGACCGCGCTGCCGATGGCGCCCGCGCCGCCGGTGACGACGACTACCTGGCCGGTGAACTGCGCGGCCATGCGGCGGCTACAGGCCGACGGCCAGGCACGTCACCGTGCGCGCGACGCCGGGAATGGCGTGGACATGGCTGGTGACCGCGGTGCCCACAGCGTTGGCATCGGCACCTTAGACAACGGCGATCACGTCGTACGGGCCGGTGACCAGGAAGCACTGCTTGACCTGCGGCACCTGTTTCATCTTCGCCGCCACGTCGCGAGCCTTGCCGATCGTGGCCTCGATCAGGATATACGCGCGCATGGATGGCCTCCTGCGGGGGTGGGGAATGCGCCCATTCTACCGCCATCTGTCCATCCGCCGTGGCCGGGCCTCGTCGCATATAATCGATACACTGGCATTTGGAGAGCGAGGACGCCCCGTGAGCACTCAGGTCCAGGATCCCGCAGCGCTGAAGGAACTCCGGCACCGCATCCGCCACTCTGCGGCGCACATCATGGCCGACGCGGTCGTCGAGTTATTCCCCGAGGCCAAGTTGACCATCGGCCCTGCGACCGACGAGGGCTTCTACTACGACATCGAGTTGCCGCGGCCGCTGACGCCCGAAGACCTCGAGCGGATCGAAGCGCGCATGCGCGACATCGTCAAGGCCTCCACGCCGTTCGAGTGCAAGGAGATCAGCCGCGACGAGGCCAAGGCCAAGTTCTCCGCCAACTCCTTCAAACTCGAACTAATCGAAGACATCCCGGCTGCCGAAAAGATCACGACCTACAGCCACGGCAAGTTCGTGGACTTGTGCGAAGGCCCGCACGTCCAGCGCACCAGCGATGTCAAGGCCTTCAAGTTGCTCAACGTCGCCGGTTCGTATTGGCGCGGCGACGAGACGAAGCCCACCCTCCAGCGCATCTACGGCACCGCCTTCGAGTCGAAGGAGGCGCTCGACCAGCACCTCAAGATGCTTGAGGAGGCGGCGCGGCGCGACCACCGCAAACTCGGCCGCGAACTCGAACTCTTCATGTTCGATCCCGTCGCGCCCGCGAGCCCTTTCTTCCTGCCCAAGGGGGCGACCGTCTACAACCTGCTCGTCGAGTACATCCGCGACCTCTATCGCCGCTATGGCTACACGGAAGTAATCACGCCGCAGATCTTCAACGCCGACCTCTGGCGCAAGTCCGGCCACTACGACAACTACAAGGACGACATGTTCTTCGTGGACATCGACGAGCGCGAGTTCGGCGTCAAGCCGATGAACTGCCCCGGCCACGCGCTGATGTACGGCCACAAACTGCACTCATACCGCGAGTTGCCCATCCGCTACGCTGACTTCGCTCGCCTCCACCGCTACGAGCGGTCGGGGGTGACGCACGGCCTGACGCGCGTGCGCTCATTCGCCCAGGACGACGCACACATCTTCTGCCGCCCCGACCAGGTCGAGCAGGAGATAGGGAATTTCATGGAGATGGTCACCGAAACCTACCGCATCTTCGGCTTCTCCGAGCCGCGCATCAACCTCTCGCTTCGCCCCGAGAAGCGCGTCGGTGATGATGCGCTGTGGGACAAGGCTGAGAAGGCGCTCGCAGCGGCTCTCGACGCGAAGGGTGTGCAGTACACGCCGAAGCCCGGCGAGGGGGCCTTCTACGGCCCGAAGATCGACTTCATGGTGCAGGACGCCATCGGCCGCGAGTGGCAGTTGAGCACCTGTCAGTTGGACTTCAACCTGCCCAACCGCTTCAACCTCGAGTACATCGCCGAAGACAACTCGGCGCAGCGACCCGTCGTCGTCCACCGCGCTGTCCTCGGCTCCATCGAGCGCTTCATCGCAGTGCTCATCGAGCACACCGCCGGCGCCCTCCCGATATGGCTGGCCCCTGTGCAGGTCGCGCTGGTACCCATCGCCGACCGCCACCTCGACTTCGCCCGCAGAGTCGAGCAGCAACTCGTGGCCGAAGGCTTCCGCGTCAATGTCGATGGGCGCGCCGAGCGTATGAACCTGAAGATCCGCGAGGCGCAACTCCAGAAGGTGCCCTACATGCTCGTCGTCGGCGACCGAGAGCAGGAGCAGGACGCGGTAGCCGTCCGCAAGCGCACCGGCGAGAATCTCGGCACACAGCCTGTCGCGCAGTTCATCCTGACGATGCGCGACGAGGTCACGCACAAGCGCTAGCTCCCCGTTCGCGGTTCGATAGGCTCACGACGAACGGGAGTGCATCAGGAACTACTTCTCCGCGCCGATGTGATACAG
>JACQEE010000175.1 GCA_016200725.1 Chloroflexota bacterium | reverse complement strand
CGCTTCCTTCGGCATAACGACCTCCTCTTCACCGGCCCTCAGGCCGTCCTCACGTTCTTACTTTAGGTATTTTCCCACGAGCGGCGCCAGGTCCTTCTTCACCTTCGCCGGGATGCGGTCCCGCGAGGTCACGATCGCTGTGGCCAGCGCATGGTGGCACGTGCACGGCTTCGACGGGTCGAGCCGCTCGACCGCCCGCTTTACGATGCGCTTCGACCGCTCGACGTTCTTCATCAGGTTGCCAATGATCATCTCCACCGTCACCGAGTCGTGCGCCGGGTGCCAGCAATCGTAGTCCGTCGCGCAGGCGAGCAGCGCGTAGCACATCTCCGCCTCGCGGGCCAGTTTCGCCTCCGGCATCGCCGTCATCCCGATGACGCTCGCGCCCCACGACCGGTACAACTTCGACTCCGCGCGCGTCGAGAACTGCGGCCCTTCCATCGCGATGTACGTGCCACCATTGTGCGTTGTCACGCCCTCGGCTTTCGCGCACTCCAGCACCAGGCCGCTGAGCCTGGCGCAGAACGGGTCCGCCATCGCCACGTGTGCCACGAGCCCATCGCTGAAGAACGTCGCCGCGCGCTGTCGCGTGCGGTCGATGATCTGGTCCGGCACCACCATATCCAGTGGCTTGATCTCTTCCTTCAGGCTGCCCACGGCACTTACCGAGATTACCGCCGACGCGCCCATCGCCTTGAGCGCGAAGATGTTCGCGCGAAACGGCACGTTGGTCGGCATCAGCCGGTGACCCCGAGCGTGTCGTGGCAGGAACGCGACCCGTCGCCCCGCGAGTTCGCCCACCACGAACGAGTCGCTCGGCGACCCGAATGGTGTGTCGACGCGCACCTCGCGCACCGACGCGATGCCTTCCATCTCGTAGAGGCCGCTGCCGCCGATAACGCCAATATCTATCTTTTCAGTCATCTTCAGTAAATTCCTAAACTATAAGGGTCTCTGGAAGTGGCGCGGAGAAACCTCTCTCCCCAAGAGAGGTTTCTTCGCATCTTGGGGTCGTAGGGTGGTCTTCATCCCTTCCCCTCCACCAGCCGCTTCAAACTCGCGGTGTACGGCGCCTTCGCCACGCCGCGCTCGGTGACGATCGCAGCGATATAGCGGTGCGGCGTCACGTCGAACGCTGGGTTCGCGACCCGCACGCCCTCTGGCGCCGTTTGTACGCCGCCCCAGCGCGTCACCTCTTCCGGCTTGCGCTCCTCGATGGGGATACCTGCGCCCGTCGCCAGCGAGGGGTCGATGGTGCTGATCGGCGCAGCCACGTAGAACGGGACGCCATTCTCCTTCGCCAGCACCGCGAGGCTGTATGTGCCGATCTTGTTCGCCACGTCGCCGTTCATCGCGATGCGTCAGCCGCGCGCCCTGGAGCAGCGGCCGCGTCTCCGTGGCCATCACCTCGATGCGCTTGCCCGCCGCGTGCGCCGCCCGCAGCACGCCGAGCGCGGTGCCGTAGCCTGCCGTCGCCAGGCTGCCCGTGTTGCAATGCGTCAGTACCGTCGCCCCATCGGGGATCAGCGGCGCGCCGTTCGCGCCCATGCGCCGGTTCGCCGCGACATCCTCGCTCTCGATGCGCTGCGCCTCAGCCAGCAGCGACGCCTTGATCGCCGCGATGTCGCGCTGCATCTTCGCCACGCCCATCAAGCGCTTAACCGCCCACGCGAGGTTGACCGCTGTTGGTCGTGCCGCAGCGACCTCGCTCACCACCTGTTCGAGTTCTACCATGAATTTCGCACGATCCGTCGCCTCGATGGAGTTCGCCCCGAGCACCAGCGCGTACGCTCCGGCGACGCCTATCGCCGGAGCGCCGCGTATCCGCAGCGTTTTGATAGCCTCGATCATCTCGTGGTGTGTGCGAATATCGAGCACGACCTGCGCGGCAGGCAGCCGCGTCTGGTCAAGCAAACGCACTATGCCGTTCGACCACTCGATCGTGCGCACTCGCTAACTTTCCGCAGCCTCTCTAACGAGAGACCCTTTCACAAACTCCAGCGCGCTCATCAGCCCCCGGCTGTCCCGGGGAGGACTTGGCACCGTGTTGATGCGGCTATTGGCTCGCCGCCACCGGTTGCCGGGCTTCTTAGGGCCTGTCCCTCCGCCGCTCGAGATAAATGCGCTGGTCGACGTAACGCCAACAGTGTAGCCGCCGCCATTCTACAGTGTCAAGAAATCTTCGCCTACCTGCGAAGTCCAACCCGTCCTAGTATCCGGATGAGCGGTAGTCGGGCACAGCGCACTCCGGCCAGCCAATACCAATGTTCCTGACTTGCAGTGCACTTGTCGAACCAAGTACCCTCGTCCCACTTGGTGAGCAAGCGCAGGGAGGTTGTTATGGGGCAATGTAAGTTCTTAGCTTGCACGGAGGCCGTGCGCGATGACTATTATCTTTGTCATCCGCACTACGATGGCTACAAGCAGGGCTCTATTTCAAAGTGCGTGGACTGCGGCCACTTCAGACCTTCGGAGGGGCAAAAGAAGGGTTTCCTCTCAGGCATTGGCAGACGGCTAGAGCACTCGCCCGCTTGGGAAAAGAATGATGCCGATGCGAGCGACTGGTGGGTCTACATCCTGAAGATAGATGGGCCGAGACCTTTCTACATCGGGCAGACACGCGACTTCGAAGAGCGGATGATGGAACATCAGGAGGGCAAGACCAAATCCACCAGCGGAAAGAACCCGAAACTGTACTATTTTGAGCATCAACTTTCGCGGTTGGCGGCAGAACAGCGAGAGGCGGAATTGAAGGACATTTCAGAGAAGAACGAACGGGAGTTGCGGCGGCTGATTACGCGCTTTCAGAACAACAGTGAATGGCTAGCCCGAGTCGAGCCTGCCGGGAATCTCAGGCATCTATGACCGCATAGACCCTACCCAAACGCCCCGCCCTGGCACTTCCTGCACCACGACGTGATCCGCTGGTTCGGCGTCACCTCGGTGATCGGCGACCCGCACACCGGGCACGGCTGCCCGCCCTTGCGGTGCACCTTCAGAAAGTCGCGTATCTTCTCGTCGATCTCGTTCCCCATCCGCTCCGCCACGATCGGCACCGCCCACGCGTACACCTTGCGGATGGCCTCGTACACCGCGCGCAGTTGCTCCTCGCTCAGCGACTTCGTCGCCGCGAACGGGTACACCTTCGCCTCGAAGAGCACCTCGTCGCCGTACGCGTTGCCGATCCCCGCGATGAACGCCTCGTTCGTCAGCGTCCGCTTGATCTGCCCCGGGTAGCGCCTGATGCGCTGGCGGAACACCTCGAATGTCAGCGCCGGATCGAGCGCGTCCGGCCCCATCTTGTCCCACCGCGGCAGCACGGCGAGTTCCTGCGGCCCAGCCAGCAGATACGCGCGCCCATCCACCTTGTAGTCGAAGTACCTGATCTCCGAGCCGTCGTCCAGGCGAAGCACCCAGCCCGTACGCGCCCGCAACTTGTCTCCCGCCTGCGCCCATTGCAACCGTCCCGTGAGCATCAGGTGGACAGCGAGGATGCGCCCCGACGCGAACCGCAGCAGTTCGTACTTCCCCTTGCGCTCCGCCCGCTCGAACCGCTCGCCCCGCAGCGACGCCTCGAACTCCTCCTTCGATGGCCTCCGCACCACGTACGGTATCCGCACCTCCGCCTCCACCACGGTGCGCCCCGCCGCCTTGCGGTTCAGCACCGCCGCCATCGCCTCGAGTTCTGGTATCTCCGGCACGACAGCCTCCCTCGCACAGTCTACACGGCGTTTTGTCACCCTGAGCGGAGTCGAAGGGTCTCTCCGGATCGGGGCGGGGGCGATCTTTCTTTTCCCGCACCACCGCCTGCCCCGCCGTGCTATCGTCTCCTCCCGTGGACAACGCCACCGCATCGCCCATCGACCGCCGCCTCGTCTACGCGACCGCCGGACTGCGCTCGTTTGGCTACGGCTACACGAGCGTCCTCCTCGGCCCGTATCTGAAATCGGAGGGCTTCAGTCCCCTGAAGGTCGGCATCCTTCTCACCACCGCCCTCGTCGGCGGCCTCGTCCTCACCCTCGCTGCCTCGCTTTGGGGCGACCGCCTCGGTCGGCGACGAGCCCTCGCTGGATCAGCGCTCCTTGCAACCATCGGCGCAGTCGTCGTGGCGATGTGGCCCAACTTCGCGCCGCTCCTCGCCGTCACCCTCCTCGGTGCCATCAACCCGACAGGCCAGGATCGCGGCGCCTTCAACGCCGTCGAGTCCGCCATGCTCCCGCAGATGGCCTCGGCCCGCGAGCGCACGTGGGTCTTCTCGCGCTACAACCTCGTCGCCGCCCTCGCGGCCTCCTTCGGCGCCCTCGCCGCCGGCGCGCCCACGCTCCTGCGACACGTCGGCGCCGGCGAGCAGGACGCCTTCCGCGTCATGTTTCTCCTCTACGCCGCCGCGATGGCCGTCCTCGCGCTCCTCTACCTCCGCCTCTCGCACGCCGTCGAGGCCGAGTCCGCCGACCTCTCGCGACCGCGGCTCATCCCCGCGAAGTCTCGCCGCATCATCGGCGGCCTTGCCGCCCTCTTCGCCCTCGATGCCTTCGGCGGTGGCCTCGTCGTGCAGTCCTACCTGGCCTACTGGTTCAACCTGAAGTTTGGCTTCTCGCTCTCACAACTCGGCTATCTCTTCTTCGCGACCGGCATGGCCGCCTCGTTCTCGTTCCTTGTCGCTGCGAAGGTCTCCGAGAAGATTGGCCTGGTGAATACGATGGTCTTCACCCACCTGCCGTCCAACATCCTGCTCTTCTTCGTCCCCCTCGCCCCCAACGCCGCCTCCGCCGTGGCCCTGCTGCTCGCGCGACAGGCCCTCTCACAGATGGACGTGCCCACGCGCCAGTCGTACACGATGGCCGTCGTCGCCCCCGAAGAACGCACCGCCGCGGGCGGCATCACCGCCGTCTCCCGTACCGCCGCGCAGAGCGCCAGCCCCTCGCTCAGCGGCTGGATGACCCACGCCGTCGGCCTCTCCGGCCCCCTGCTCCTCGCCGCCTCCATCAAAGGCTTCTACGACCTCGTTCTCTGGACCGCCTTCCGCAAGCGCAAGCCGCCGGAGGAAGGGTGAAAGAATCCGAGCGACAGACGTCGAAGGCTAGAGGTCGTTTGGCTTTAGGCCGGTGTGCTTGGCAATCTTCGCCAGCATGACAGGGCCGATCTCGTCACGATCGTGAAAGGCAAACACGTAGTCAGGTTGCCCCGGTTTGCTCAGAACTCTGTGTGAGCCGGTTTGCCTCTTGATGGTCCAGCCGTTCCGGAGGAGCGCGGCCAACACACGACCAGCTTTCGAACTAGACCATGAGTTGCCTTGCGACCTGAAGGGCTTATCGTTTGGCACTATTCGCTCCGATGTCCCGAAATAGAAAACGCCCCAAGTCGAAAGACTGGGGGCGTTCAAGGACGCTCTATTTACAGTGACTATTGTTGGACAGCCGCCGCCTGGTTGTCAAGGATCTCTATGCCGCCTTGAACGAGACGTTCCCCAAATCGGGCGTTGCCTCGCCATGCTCGAGGCGGTCCGCCACCACGCGCAGCGCCAGCGCCTTCGCCTTGGCCGTAGCCTCTTTGCGAGTCGTGCCGTACGCCAGCACGCCCGCGAGTTCGGCCACCTCGGCGATCCAGCGCCCGTCCGTCTCGCGATCCAATTCGATAGTGAGGTTCATTTGCGACTGCTTTATTGATAAGGCTGTCATCAATGCTACCGCATCGGGCCTAATGCCCCGCTCTTCGCCCCCTTTCCTCTCAGGGAAGGGGTTGCGGTTAGGTTACTTCTTCGCAAACCGCGCCGGGTCCACCACCGCGCGCCAGTGTGTCCCGTCGCCGATCAGCGTCTCCCCGAAATACGCCTGCACGCGAAAGAGATGCTGGCGCCCGTCCTGGCCGATGTACGTCGCCTTGATCTTCACCGGCTTGCCCACCGGGCTCGGCGCCAGGTGCCGCACATCGATGCGCGCCCCCACCGACGGCATGCCACCGTCCGTGTGCTCCTGCAGTAGTTTGAGCGCCGTCCCCTCCATCATTCCGATCATCGACGGCGTCGACAGCATCTCCACGGGCCCCACGTGCGTCACGCCCATGCCCGCCTTCGTCGGCATCTCCACTTCCTTCGACATTCCAGGTGTCAGTGCCATAGTGTTTGCTCCTCTTCCTCGCGATGTCGGCTGTTACCCTAACAGATGCACTTCAGCGTTTCGACTCTTGTGTAGGGGCGTATTTCAAATACGCCCGTCCCCTCGTCTGGTTAGACCTCCAGTTCGAGGGGCTTGTCCCCGATGTACTGCTCCTTCCGCAGCGCCTCGATCTCCGCGCGACGCAGTCCCATCAGTTCCGTGAACACATACTCGTTGTCCTGCCCGATGCCAGGTGGTGGCTTCCGAATCCCGATGCGCTTGCCATCCATCGTCCATGGAGACGTCGCCAGCGGGTACTGCCCCGCCGTCGAGATCTGCGTCGGCTGGTACACGCCCCGAGCCTTCCACTGCGGGTCGGTCGCATGGTCGCGCTGGTCGTAGACTGCCCCCGCGGGCACGCCCGTCTCCTGCAGTGTATGCATCGCCGCGTGCTTGTCCTGCGTCCGCGTCCACGCCGCGATGTGCTTGTCCAGTTCCTCGCGATGCGTCCACCGCGAGTGCATCGTCGCGAACCGTGGCGCCTGCGACCACTCCGGCGATCCCATAGCCCGTACCAGTGACCGCCACTGCGACTCATTCGTCACCGTGATGGTCACCCAGGCGTCGGTGCCCTTACACGGGTACACGTTGTGCGGCGCCATCACCCCGTTCGGGTCCTCGTTCCCCGTCGAGACGCGCACGCGGCCGTTGAGCGCATAGTCCATCAGCGCCGCCGGTATCTGGTGGAGCGACGCCTCGACGCCCGACGTCTCTACCAGCAGCCCTTTGCCCGTCGCCCAGCGGTGGTAGATGGCCATCATGATCGCCAGCGAGTTGTTCATGCTCGTGACCACGTCCGTGTGCATCGAGTACGTCGCCGTGTCCGGAGACTGGTCGGCGTAGTGCCGCAGCCAGGAGAAGCCCGCGATGCCGTCCATCGCGCCGCCCATCGTCACGCGACGCGCATACGGCCCCGACGCGCCGTACCCCGAGGAGATGAGCATGATGAGGTCGCGCTTGATCTTGACGAGTTCCTCGTAGCCGATGCCCATCTTCTCGGGGACGCCGGTGACCATGTTCGTGAGCACGACGTCGCTGACG
>JACQEE010000048.1 GCA_016200725.1 Chloroflexota bacterium | reverse complement strand
GTTGACGGGCGTGGCGGTCAACAGGACGAGGTCTTTCGATGTGCCACCCATAAGGCGGTCGAGGGCTTCGTACCAGTACGTGTCCGGCTCGCGGAACGCGTGCGCCTCATCTACGATGACGAGTCGGTAGATTTCCTTGTCCACATTGAGAACACGCCGAGCGCCGGGGCGAGATGGCAACAACTGCCTGTCTAGGGCGAGTTCCTGGTAAGAGAGCACCTGGCCGGGAAGGTTGTACTCGTCGAGACGGCGCTTCCACATGCGGTCTCGTAGTTGCGCTGGGGAAATGATCAATGTGTGCAGGCCCTTATCGCGAGCGTAGTTGCGGATGAATTCCAACCCTATGAGCGTCTTCCCTGTGCCGACGCCATCCGCGTAAATGACGCCGTGATAGCGTTCGAGGATGCCTTGGGCGCGGTCGTAGCCGTCGCGCTGGAATTGCGTGAGATCGCCACCCGGACGGCCTGCTTCCACCGGCTCTTCTGGCAGGCTATCGCCGTATAGTTCGAGTAACGCCCGCAGGAATACGGTCTGCGGGTCCGTCTCTGGTAGGGCGGGCAGCAAGAGGTCGAGTAGTTCTTCGCGAAAATCCGAGGCGCGCGTCCATAGGCCCTCGAACCATCGCAAGGCGAGCGTGACTGCCGTGGGCTGGTAGTGGACGGCACCCAATTCGAGGTTTCGCGTCAGCCCGGCGGACGTGAGGTTGGCTGAGGTAATGAGAGCGGCGCCCTGTGCGAAGCCCGAGGGCGGGAGTATACCGAGCAGATAGGCTTTGCCATGCAGGAAGCGCTCCGTGAACCGCTTAACTTGAGTATCGTCGCGCCGAAGGAAAGCGGCGACGCGTTCGAGAACGGCCTTGCGCAGCGGAGGAAATGACTGGAAGTCACGTTCACGGCGAAGGGCGTCCAGTGAGGCTTCGAATCGGTCTCGTACGGCTGACCCGGCTTCGGGCAACGCCTCGTTCGCCAGCGCGCCTGGCTCCGGTGCCGCACCGAGCAGCAAGCGGACGTGCTTGGGCTGCGTTTCAATGATCTGGGCTAGCGCATCCAGCCCACCCAGACCGAGAAATCCTGTCGCAACATCGAGAGGCTTATCGTACGTGGCAGCGAGCCAGCGGAGCGCATCGCGATGCGTGCCAAACTGGTTGTTGTCCACCAGTTCGTAGGCCGAGCCGTCGGTCATACTCGCACCTCGCGAAAGCGAGCGATGACTCGATCACGATAGGCTGCTTCTGCCGCCTGCTCCGTGAAGTCCTCGAAGATGGTGTACAAATCGGCCTCTTCCAGGCCGTATGCGCGCGCAACCAGCGCGTCGATCTCGGCCAGAAGACGGGTGCGATCCTCGACAGCGCCAATCTTCACGCCGGCCTCGCGGGCAAATTCTTCGTAGCGCTTGTCCACGCAGGACAGTTGCGCAGCGAGTTTGCCGATTCTTTCGACCGGCGCCACGTGCTGCGGGGGGAAACAAAGCATGGTCAGTATGAAAAAGTTGAGGTTCGTCTCTACCAGACGGCGCGCTTGCCAGTCGAACACCAGGGAGTTAAGAACGCCGAGAACGAACGCCTGACTTAAGGCATCTCCGAGCGGAAATGTGAGGTATGGTGCTTTATTCGTCAGGGCAACGTCAGGTGGAATTAGGCAAGCGCGTACTGTCCGAGTATCGTTCGCTCTAGTCACGTCACGGAAGGCGATTCTGGCGTGGTGTAAAGGCAACGTCTTGGGATCGCGCAGCGACGCCGGAGGAAAATTGTCGCGGAAGCGGCTGCGGCCGGATAGACGCTTTGCTTGGACAAACGCCTCCAACTCCTTCTTTTGGGCATACCCCGCCGGGTCGCCCCCATGAGGGTCGTACTGACCAAACGAGCGGCCCTTCCACACTGGTAACCCTAATGGGTACCGAAACAGAGCCTTATCGCTGGTCTCGTTCATATCCCCTTGAGTTGGAAAAGCAAACCATACGCTCTTATAGCCCTGGTCGAAGCGCGCGCCGCGTCGCAGTTTCTCGAAGAGGGCTGCGGCGGCAGGCGATGGAAGTAGCGGCACCTCCCAAGAGGGTTGCCTCACCGGATCGTTAGGTGGCGGAGGAGTCCATCCGCGCAATTGTGCTATGGGAATCCGCACGCCGACCGACGAAGAAGCGTCCAGGAACTCGGCAAGGTTTGCGGAAGGCCCGCTGATCCGAAGTTCGGCATCATCGGTTGGAGCACACCGTTGCGCGGCGACTAGCGCCACGGTATAACGCTCCTCCATATCGAAGGCCCACCGCTTCTTATTGAGTAGGAAATCCGTGGTCGCGACGGTGCATTCACCAAAGAGCCAGCGCCGAAACCCCCTCGCGCCCTCCCCGAGAAAGGCGCTTCTCGGAAGCACAACGCCAATTCGCCCAGGCCGGTTTGCCCGCGCGAGATGGCCGTAACGCTCACAGAACAACTCAAAGAGGTCAAGGTTTCCTCGACCTTGCCGGTTGTATCCGCCTGCGCGTCCGAAGAAGAGTCTTTGCGTGACCAAATCTTGGTATTTGCGCTCGAAGTCCCGGCGCAATCCAGGGTGCTCGCGGTCAAGTGCCTCGATTCGCTTCCTACGCTCCGATTCGCTAACAAGGCCGCGGATTCCTGGATCATGCAGGGCGTAGAAGCCTAGTTCCTCAATGTTCACCTCGTTCCACGGGGGATTGCCGATCACCACGTCAAAGCCAGGATCGTCCCGAAAGAACACGAGTGGGAATTCGAGCGGCCAGTGAAAGAACTGGCGCCGTTTGGATTCTCGTTGCGCCCGGAAGAGCAACTCCATCGCGTCGCCCTTGAGCTTTCCGGACAGGACTCGTTCCGCCTCCGTTTCTACAAGGTATCGCGCGCCTTCCACCCCCAACGGCTCGGCGCAGAATAGGTCAAGGCAGCGAGCGAGCGGCGCCATCGCTTCCCGCAACTCGCGTTCCTTGGCTTGAGAGCGCTTCACTTCCTCTGGTGTGCGATCTGGAATTTCGGCTAACTCGCGCGCCGTCGCTTCAGCGCGTCGAATCGCCTGACTGACTGGCGAATTGGACTCCTTCGAGGTGAAGAGGGGACTCATCTCCCGGAGTGCGTCGGCGTCAGAGGCGCCTATGAGCGCGTTGCCAACCTTGAGGTTGCTACCGAGGTAGGCAAGCGATAGACCCGGTACAAAACTTGCGAGCCACAGGGAAATATTGGCGACCTCGACGGCCATCGGCGAGAGGTCCACGCCGTAGATACAGCGCTTGAGAATGAGACGCCGCAGCAAATCGGCGTCGCGGTAGACGCGCCCACCGCCTGAGGCGTGATCGCCTTCTTTGAGGGCGTCGAGGAGCGTGCGGATTGCGGGGAGCGGCGTCTCGTCAAGAAACTTCGCGATCTTGTCTGTCATCAGGTCAAGCGCGCCAGTAAGGAAGTGCGCGCTGCCCATCGCGGGGTCAACGACGCTGAAATCGAACAATTGCCGCGCCGCAAGGCCGGGATCGGTGCGCGCCGTTTGCGCCACCTTAGCGAGGTGCTGGTCGAGGGCAGGAGCAAGGGAATGTGTTAGGAGATGCTTCACGAACTCGTGGCGCGTGTAAAAGACGCCTCCCGCCTTACGTCCGCCCGCCTCCGTCTGATAGAACAACTCGGTTTTCCGCACGGCGATCTTGTCCTTCGCCCGAGCGGGCACGTAACGGTCGAGTTTTTCGTCGTAACGGTAGTCTTGCCACGCATAGGTGAGGCGGAAGGCGAGCAGGGCCTCGTAGATCGCTCCGAGATGGCCGATCTCCAACTCGGCAAAGTCGAAGCCAGCGGCTGTAGGCTTCTCGCTATCGAAGGCGATAGCAGCGAGCGCAGGGGCTAAATAGGTGTCGCTGATCGCCGCCTTCTCCAAGAGTTCACTACCAGGGAAGCCACTGGCCGCGAAGAGGCTACCGTTGTATGCGGGGACGCCGGTATCGTTGTCGCCACCTCGTACCATGCGGACGAGGGTGCTCAGGCGATCCCAGAACTTGGTCGCGCGCTGATCGGCGGTTGCGACGGCGCTACGTGCGGCTGCAACCAGTTCCGTTGCGCTGTAGGAGCGGTAGGCGTCAGAGTCGATCGGCAGAAAGCCAGCGGCCTCAGCATAGAGGAAGAACATGACTCGAAAGAGCAACGTCAACGTCGCCTGTTGAATGTCTTCGAGGACGGCTCGATCCGCAAGATTAGCCTTCTGTTTCGTCTCAAGCCATGCGCCAAGGCCACGCGCAAGTGCAGGTAGAGCAGAGAGGCGGATCTGTTGCTCTAGCCCCTTTTTCAGTTCCTCACCGTACTGGCGGGCGTCTTTTGTCCAGGCCTCCATCCACCCGCCCTTACGAAGCGACGCAGGCGCTGTCAGCGCAGCGTAGGGCCGATCATTGGCAGCAAGATCACGAAGGTCGATCTCAATAAAGCGGCCCGTGGCGGCGCCAGCGGGTGGATTGTTCTGAAACAAGCGGAGGCGCCGGTCCGTCGCCAGCAATCCCCACC
>JACQEE010000173.1 GCA_016200725.1 Chloroflexota bacterium | reverse complement strand
GCTCTGTCCGCCTGAGCTACGGGGAGTTTTGTACCTGTCTTATTATGCCATCAAGGCGCCAGCGGAACAAATATATCGTCCGACAGAAGTGCACGCCTATATATTTGTGTTTCAGTTAGCCATAAAAACAGACGGATCACTGCTGCTTTGGAAGGTCGAGCCCTAGCGCGGAAGATCGGTTTCCCTCTTCTATGCCACATCATATTTTAGATAAGTCCTAAACCTATTACGGAAAAATATTGAACCTAGTCTTGACAGCACATTAAGGTAGTGCTACGATTTTACTGTTTCAGACAGGAGGTGCGACATGGTTCGCAGGACGAAGTTGATGCAGCAGGTTGAGGCGCGGTACAACAAGCCGCTGGAGAAGCTACTTCCCGAGTTGTACAACGAGAAGGGTCTCCCGGCAATGGCGGCGGAGCTCGGCATCAGCAAGGGTACTCTCTGGTATTGGTTGCTGAAGTTCGGGATCAACGTCCGCCGCGTCGCCCTCGCTCCTGGCGAGGAACTGCACGTGCAGCAGGTCGGCAAGCGGTAACCGTTCGAGACACAAGGGACTGTCGCCCACCTTCAGTCCCGCGGCAAGAAAGACCCGCCACACGGCGGGTTTTTCTTTTGCTATCCTGAACGCCATGCAAGGTCAGACTCTGAAGCCTTTCCCCTCTCGCAAGCGCCGTTTCACCATCGTGGAACTCGCGGTCATCGCCGCGCTGGCGGGGCTCCTGATTGCAATCATCGTGCCGGTGGTAACAAGCAGCGGCGAGAACACGGACCAGACACGGGACATCGCCGCGGTACAAGAGGCGGTGCGTCGCTATCAGGCAGATACCGGGGTGTGGCCATCACGCGATGCGGTCGCGCCGCCGACAGAGCCCGCATCGAACCCTTCGATGGCAGGCGAGTTGCCCAAGTCGAGTTCCGTGCCCAAGTTCGCAGGGATCAACTGGGACACCTCCGCGGCGCTGAAGAGCGGGGGCAAAACGGTGACGTTCGCGCCCGACTACCTGCCGGTGCGACCGCGTTATGCGGACGACTTCGCCAAAGACAACACACGGCGCTGGCGGCTCGACAGATCCGGCGGCGTATCGGTAGAGATGGACGGTCGGTCGTATTAGGCGCCGACCTTCGCGTTCTGCTTCGCTCAGGCTAACTGCGCCGAAAAACGACGGCGTTGCGTCGAGCGGTATCCCAGCCAGCTTATTCCATCAGCATGAGCAGCGCGCCGTGTGTGGACTTCGGGTGAACGAAGACGCGGGCACCCTTCTTTGACGCATTCTCGGCACCGATGAGCCGCGCACCCTTGTCCTGCAGGTTTTTCACAGTCGCGGCGAGGCTATCAACCTGGATGGCGATGAGGTAGAGACCCTCGCCCGTGTTGGCGACGAACTTTCCGACCGGACCATCGGGATTTGTGGGCTGGGCGAGTTCGATGTAGGAATTGCCGACGTCGACCTTGCGGATGCGGATACCGAGGTCGGGAACATCCTCGGGCGCTGTTGCCTTGAGGCCATATTTCTGCATGTAGAGCGCCGCCGAGTCTTCCAGGTCCTTGACGGCGATGACGACGTGATCGATGCGCTTGAACATCAGTCTCTCCGAGATGTGGTGCGCGTACGAGAGTAGCACAGGAGAAGCGGCGATGCGAGAGCGAGGCCACAATTCAGCACGGACGATGTTGCTGTTGCTGGTGGGCAGTCGCCTCGGACGTAGCACGTGCAGCACCCGAGGCCGTGGCGGGTACCCAGGCCATGATGGCGATGGCGGGGAGCGAGAGGATGGCGTAGAGGGCAAAGATAGAGGTGAAGTGGCCGGTGTGGTCGCGGATGGCAGCGGCGATCTGGTTGCCGGCGACATTACCTGCCGTGAAGACGGAGAAGAGCAGACCCTGGATCTGGCCAAAATTGGTGCTGCCAAAGCGGTCGGCCAGCAGCGAGGAGACGATAGGCAGCGAGGCGCGCGCCCCGAAGCCGAAGAGGCCGGCGAAGATCATGAGGTGCCACGTCGAGGAGGCGAAGGCAAAAACGGCCATGCCGCCGCCCTGCATCGCGTAGGCAAGCATGATGAGGCGACGGCGGTCGACGACATCGGAGAGCCAGCCAGCGATCAGCGTGCCGAGGACGCCAACGATGCCCATCCCGGTCGCGGTCCAGGCGGCCTCGGCCTTGGAGAAGCCCTCGTTGGTCAGGTGCGGAATAAAGAAGAGTCCCGCTGCTGAGTTGCCGAAGGCAACGAAGCCGTAACTGGCCGCGATTAGCCAGAATGCCCGCGTGCGAATGACGTCGCGGAAGGTGGCGTCGGTTGGCATGCGCGTTCGTGGTTCGACAGGCTCACCACGAACGGACGTGGTGGCCTCGGCAACAACACGCGATTGTCCTTCGACAGGCTCCAGACGAACGGAGGCCGCAGCCTCGGTCGTTGCTCGGGCGCCGTCAGGCAGCAGGCCGTAGTCTTCGGGTCGCTGACGGGTGATCAGCGCGACTGCAAAGCCGATGATGGCCATGCCGACGACGACGATACGGAGGGTGTCGCGCCAGCCATAGTGATCGGTGAGCCAGACCATCACTGGCAGCAAGAAGGCGGCGACGCCCGCGCCAACCATCACGACGCTCATGGCCTTGCCGCGGCTGCGGTGGAACCAATTCACCATGAGCGCCGGGCCGGTGCCGGCAACGAAGATGGCCACACCGATGGAGGCGATCGCGAAGGAGAGAAAGAACTGCCAGGTATTCTGCGAGTAGGAAAGGATCGCGGTGCCACCGCACGCAAAGATAGTGGCGACAACCATCAGACGCCTCGCACCGGCTCGATCGAAGTAGCGGCCGACGAGGGGTGAGCCAATGATGCTCGCGCCCTGGCGCATAGAGACGGCGGCGGTGGTGACACTCGACGAGAAGCCGAACGTCTCTTTGATGGGCGTGAACAGGGCTGAGAAACCCGCGAGGATCGTGCCCGACCAGAAGAAGTTCAGGAAGAAGTAAGCCCAGGCGATGTACCAGCCGTAGAAGATGCGTGGGCGGGCGAGAGGAAGGCGGAGAGGGTTGGGCATTGGGGGCTATCCTCACCTCAGGCGCTGTAGGCTGCGCGGCGTCGGAAGGGCCTCCACCCCAGGCCCCTTCGGCTTCGCTCAGGGCGTCGCGGCCGTTACGGCCAGGATTTACCGAAGTCGGGAACGCGGACGACCTGGCCGGTGATGCCCTTAGCATCCTGCTTGGCGAGATGGACGATAGGCGGGCCGAGGTACTCGGGCGTAGCAGGCTTCCACCCGTACTTCTCGTGCTGCCAGTCGTAGTCGGCGGGCAACTCGGCCTCGAGCGCCTCGGTGACGACGGGGCCGGGGCTCAGCGAGTTCACGGCGATGTTGTGCTCGCGATACTCGTTGGCGAGCCACGTCGAGAGGCGGTCGAGCGCGGCCTTAGTGATCGAGTACATCACCAGGTGCGGCATGGTCGTCTTCGTCGACGCGGCCGACGTTATGTTCACGATGCTGCCGCCACCCTGTGCGATCATGTGCGGCAGAGCAGCCTGCGCGGCGAAGAGCGGGCCACGTACGTTCACGGCGATGTAGTCGTCGAACATTTCTGGCGTGACGTTCAGAAATGGACGGCGAGTGTACAGCGCGGCGTTATAGACGAGGCAATCGAGGCGGCCGAAGTGGTAGACGGCCTCGCCGATGGTCTTATGGACGTCCTGCGTATTCGCTGCATCGCACTGGACCGGATGGGCTTTGCCGCCCTCGCGGCGAATGATATCGACGGTCTCGCCAATCGTACCTGGGAGTGTTCCGCGCTCGACGGAGCGAGCAGCGACGACAACAGCAGCCCCCTCGCGGGCGAGGCCGATCGCGAAGTGCTTGCCGCAGCCGCGGCTCGCACCGATGACCACGGCGACCTTGCCTTTGAGTTCCACGCTGGGCCTCCTATCCTGCGCTGAACATCTTCATCACCTGGGCATGGGCGGCGAAGCGGTGACCGCCATCGACGTAGAGCGTCGCGCCGGTGATGTAGTCGGCATCGCTGGAAGCGAGGAACACGGCGGCCTTGCCCACGTCGGCGGCCGTGCCAACGCGGCCTAGGGGGATTTTCACTGGCACGCCAGCCTGCCACTTCGGGTTGTTGAGCGTTGGCCGCGTCATTTCAGACTCATGGATGCCGGGACCGATACTGTTGATGTTGATCTGGTGGGGCGCCAGGGCCAACGCGATCGATTCGGTCATGATGTGGATGCCGGCCTTCGAAGCGTTGTAGTGCGGATTGAATGGGTACGGCATGATCTCGTCGACCGAGGAGATGTTGACGATCTTGCCCTTCTTCCCCTGCGCGACCCAGTACCTCGCGACAGTCTGCGAGGCCATGAAGACGGACTTGAGATTGGTGTTGAGGACGATGTCCCAGGAGTCGTCGTCCAGTTCAAGGAAGGGCTTGCCGCGCGAGATGCCAGCGTTGTTTACCAGGATGTCCACGGTGCCAAGCGCGTTTATCGTCTCGCCTACCATGCGGTCGACGTCGCCGCGTCTGGAGACGTCAGCGCAGATGGCGGCGGCGCGACGGCCTTCCTGCCGCACTTCCTTGGCCGTCTGCTGCGCGCGCGACTCGTCGATGTCGGCGATGGCAACGTCGGCGCCTTCCTTGGCCATCTCGAGGGCGATGCCCTTGCCTAGACCAGCGCCGCCGCCGGTCACGAGCGCAACCCGACCTGAAAGCCGCATGGAGAGCCTCCTCGTGGACGATGCGGATGGCATTGTGGAGGGATGCGACGGTGAGTGCAACTGCGAAGGTGTCGCTCTGGCTCAAGACGAATTGCGGCTGGCCAAAAGGTAACCCGACGCGTTGCCCAAGCCATCGACTGGTCGTGTGTCGGCATCGAAGAGCCAGGTCTTGAACCCGTGTTGCTCCAACGCACGGCGGAGCGCGACCGGGTCGCCGTACTCGGGATGCACTTCGATGGCGATGCGGCGCACGGTGTCGAGCCATGCGGTGTCGCTGCCCATGAAGAGGTCGAACTCGGAGCCTTCGATGTCCACTTTTAGGAAATCGATGCGGGGCAAGCGTTCCTGTGCCATGAGTTGCGACATGGTGATGCTCTGGCCGAGTTTGTCAGCGGCGGCTTCCGGGTTCGACTGATCGGCAAAGAAGCCGGTGCCACTGCCGACATAGGCCGCGATGGCGGTCACGGCCTGGTGTTTGCCGGGCCTGACCTTCTCCACCGTTGACCGAATCGCTGGCATGAACTCCTTTTGCGCCTCAACAGCGACTACGCGAGCCGCGTGCAGGGCAGCAAGGGCAGTGAACATGCCGCGGTGCGCGCCAAGGTCAACGACGATGTCGGTGCCTGCGAGTCCGAAGCCGGGGGCCAGGAAATAGGCCTTTCGCGCGTAGAGTTCTCGCGCCGTGCCGAAATGGTCGCCCTCAACCGCGATGGGCTTGCCAAGCGGGGTGAAGACCCAGTCGCGGCCCGCCATGCGCTGATCGGCGGGGGAAAGCGATCGCTGGCGCACGATCTGCGGTAGTCTGCGAAGGACTGCGTTGCGGTAGGCCCGATAGGTTTCCCGAGGCGCTGCTCGCTTCAGACGGCTTAGTTCCGCGCAGAGGTAGGCGGCAGAGCGGAGCGGCCCTCGACGAATTGTGGCCACGCTAGGCTACTACACCGGGATGGCGGTCATTCCCACGCAACGCCGGTACCGACGATAGCGATCGTTCCGTCGGACTTTTCGACCCAGAGGGCGAGGTCGCATTTGATGCGAGAGCCTTCGCGGATACGGTTGGTGATAATGGCGTTGGCAGAGACGTCGTCGCCTGGCCAGGTGACGTTAGTGAACCTCACCTCGAGCGGGCCGCCTTCATACCAGCCGCGGCCGAAGCGCTGGTCG
>JACQEE010000047.1 GCA_016200725.1 Chloroflexota bacterium | reverse complement strand
CTGCAGCGATGTCGAGTTGCTGGAGTTCGTTGAGCAGGAAGGGCGACTCGACTACCTGAGTCCTGGCAAGGGAGGCGGCCCTGTCCGCGAGGCACTCGAGGCGTTGGCCAAGTATCACGAAGACCGCATGTGGGTCTCGACGGCTGAGTTGATCGAAACGGTGATACGAGAGCGCCGGATGATCGAGGCGTGCTTCGCTCAGCAGCGGCCGCGGGAGCACTGGCGACGGCTGCGCTTCGTCGTCCAGCAGGCCCGACGCTTCACCGAAGCGGTAGGGGGCTCCCTGCGCGAGTTTCTCGATTGGATCGAGCGCCTTGCGGATGAGGGCGCCCGGTTCCAACAATCGGCGGCCCCGGATGCCGATGAGGATGCCGTGAGAATCATGACCATCCACGGAGCGAAGGGCCTTGAGTTTCCAATCGTAGTACTGGCTGGGCTGACAGCGTCGCCCAGCAATCGAACTGGGAGCGTGCTCTTCGACCGAGCGGGGGGCGCGACCGAGGTGCGCGTTTCCTCGACGAGCGGGGTGGCGTTCCAAACGCCAGGGTATGAAGCGGCCAAGGAGCGGGAGAAGCGCGCTGAGGAGGCCGAGGGCGTGCGGTTGATGTACGTCGCCGCGACGCGGGCAAAGGACCATCTGGTCGTGAGCCGGTTCCGACGAAAGGATTACAACCGCTGCTACGCTGCGCTCATCGAGACAAGCTTGACCGGCGCCGCCGAGGGGCTGTGGAGCGAGGTGCCTCCCTCAGTTGCGACGGCCCCTACCCAGGCCATCGCATCGCGCGCTCTGCCGCGCGCAGGCGGATGCGGAGGCTATTCCCGAGAAGGTGCCGGAAGTGCGGCGGCTCGTGGTGAACGCGCTCGACAGCGAGCCGGTGAAACGCGCGGTGGCCTCGGGCCGCTACTACCGCGAGGTCTTCGTCAGCGCCCAGGCCGGCGGCCAGTTGCTGGAAGGATTCATCGACCTTCTGTACGACGATGATGGAGGGCTCGTGGTGGTGGACTACAAGACGGATGTGGTCGACGACGACAAGGTGCTCACGGAGGCGCGGCAACGCTATGGTTTCCAGGTTGGCGCCTACGCCCTAGCCGTCCAGCGCGCGACGGGCAAACCTGTGAAGGAGTTGTGCCTTATTTTCCTGCGCGAAGGGCAAACGGAACGCTTTACGGACATCGCCGAGCGTGTCGCTGCGGCCGAGGCGAAGATACCAACCCTGGCATAATGGGTTTCTATGCCTGACCTCGGACTCGTTCTCTACCACGGCTTCCAGTCCGGCGGCGAACTTGCCAGCTACGGACGCCTTGCCGATGACCTGGGCTACCACTCGCTCTGGACTACGGAGCGGTATCAGCACGAGGAGACCTTCGCCACGCTGGGCTATTTGGCCGCGTCGACATCGCGGCTGCGGCTGGGCGTCGCCGTGGCCAACGCCTACACTCGTCACCCTGGGCTGCTGGCGATGGCTTCGGCTACCCTCGACCGCGTGAGCGGCGGGCGGTTCATCCTCTGCATGGGCACCAGTGACAAGCCGGTGGTGGAAGAGAAACTCGGCGTACCGTACGGCGACGCGCGCGCCACACTGGAGCAGGCAGTGCGCAGCATCCGCGGCCTACTTGCGGGCGAGCGTGTCGAGTCGAAGGCGGGCGGCTTGCGGTTTGGCCCGACGAAGCTTGCAGTGACGCCTGTCCAGCAGCCGCTGCCTATCTACGTCGCCGCCGTGGGCCCGAAGGCGCTGCGCCTCGCCGGGGCAATCGGCGATGGTGTGATGCTGAACTCGTATACGCCAACAGCGTATGTCCGCTGGGCCATCGGCGAGGTGGGTGAGGGCGCCCGTGCTGTTGGCCGCGACCCCGCACGGATCCCGGTTGCTTGCATGTTGACCGTCCGGATGACGAACGACGCTGGCGGCATCCGCGCGTCGCTCAAGGAGCGCATCGTGCGGCTGCTGGCTGAGTCGCATACCGGCGAGGTTCTCGTCCACTCCTGTGGCTACGACCCATCGTTGCTGCCCCGGCTGCGCGAAGCAGAACGGCAAGGAAAGCGGCGCGAAGCCGCTCGCTTTATCAGCGACGCGATGGTCGACGAATTCTGGGTGCTAGGGAACGCTGGGCGCATCCGGGAGCGCATCGCTGAATACCGGGCGGCTGGTGTAACGCTGCCGCTGTTGTTGCCTCGTCTCGAAGACTACGAGGCCGTTGCACGCGCGGTGCAGCCATGAGCCGGCAAGAGCGAATCGACGGCCTGCTGCGCGGCGTGGATGAGACTGTCCGCCGGGCGCTGGACGAGGATGCTGCCTTCAACGACGTGACTACCCAAGCGCTCATCGAGCCCACGGTGCGCGGTCGTGGCGCGTTTCTAGTGAAGCAGAGCGGCATCCTGGCAGGACTGCCGGTCGCAGAGGCTGTGTTTCGCGAAGTCGACCCATCGGTGCGATTCACGGCACGCGCGGCTGACGGCCAGCAGGTGAAGCGGGGGCAAATTGTTGCTACGGTCGAAGGCCCGATGGCTGCGCTGCTCTCGGGTGAACGTGTGGCGCTCAACTTCCTTCAGCGCCTCAGTGGCATCGCGACGGAGACTGGGCGCTATGTTCAGGCTGTTCGCAGCACCAAGGCCAAGATCCTCGATACCCGCAAGACGGCGCCGGGGCTCCGGCTGCTGGAAAAGTATGCGGTCCGCATGGGCGGCGGACAGAACCATCGCCTGAACCTGTCCGACCAAGTGCTGATCAAGGACAATCACATCGCGGCGCTGCGAGCGCAGGAAGGCGGCCTTGCCGAGATTGTCCGCCAAGCGCAGCAGCGGTCGCCGAAGGGCATGACGATTGAGATCGAGGTGACGACGGCAGCCCAGGCGCGTGAGGCGGCGGAGGCGGGCGCCGATATCGTGCTGTTCGACAACATGACGCTGGGTGAGATGCGCGGTGCAGTGCGGGCTGTTGCCGGGCGAAGCCGTATCGAGGCATCGGGGGGCATGACGCTGGCGCGAGTGGCGAAGGTGGCAGCGACGGGCGTGGACTACATCTCCGTGGGCGCGCTGACGCACTCAGCGAAGGCGCTGGACATCAGCCTGGAGATCGAACCGAAGCGATAGGCGGCCAGACGTAGAGCGGGGGCTACGCGTCTTCGATGCCCTTGTCTTTGATGTAGTCGATGGTGTCTTGGACTGTCACGATCTTCTCGGCGTCTTCGTCGGAGATCTCTAGTTTGGTGGTGTCGTCCGAGAACTCTTCTTCGAGGGCCATAATCAACTCGACGAGATCGAGCGAGTCGGCGTTGAGGTCATCGGTAAAGGATGCGGTAGGTTTGACTTGAGCGGCTTCGACGCCTAATTGGTCGACGATCACTTTCGTTACGCGTTCGTAGACAGTGGGCACAGGCAACCTCCGGAGTTACGGGATGTTCAAGCGCGAGCCGTGGCCATAATGGAACCGAGCACGCCGTTCACGAACTTGTGCAGGTTCTCGCTTCCGAAGATCTTGGCCAATTCGACCGCCTCGTTTACCGCTACTTTTGGCGGCGTTTCATTATTCATCAGAATCTCAAAGATGGCAATACGAAGGATGTTTCTCCCCACAGAAGACACTTGTTCCAGGGGCCAAGCGGGGGCATATTCCTGAATAAGTGCATCGATGCGGGCCTGGTTTGCCTTGACACCCTCAACGAGCACACGGCCCCAAACGGCGCCATCTTCGGTAACACCGTCGGCCTGTACTGCGCGGTCGAGGGTAGCGCGCCAGTCGTGCGCCGTTGCATCGACCTCATAGAGCACCTGCAGTGCGATGGTGCGTGCTTGTCTGCGTCCTGTCGACATGTTGCTCGTTTTGGGCCTTTCGATCACGCCAGCGCGAGGCCGCCATCGACCAGTATCGCCTGACCTGTAATATACCCTGCCCGCTCGCTCGATAGGAAGGCCACGAGTTCGGCAACCTCGGCGGGCGCGCCGAAGCGGCCGAGCGCGATCTGCTCGGTGAAGCGCCGGCGTTCCGCATCGGGCAGGGTCGCGATCATGCGCGTTTCGATCAGGCCGGGACAGAGCGCATTGACCGTAATGCCGTAGCGGCCAACTTCGCGCG
>JACQEE010000166.1 GCA_016200725.1 Chloroflexota bacterium | reverse complement strand
TTCTCGGCGATGGCGACGTACCTCAACCGTAATCGCATACCCGCCGTGATGCCCTACGCCATCGCGACGATGATGTTCGTCCAGACCTTCTTCCTCGTGGTTCTCATCTTCTTAACGAACCCTTTCGAACGCCTCCCCGTGCCCCTACCAGATGGGCACGGGTTGAACTCGCTCCTTCGCGACCCCGGCTTCCTCATGCACCCGCCGTTCCTCTTGAGCGGCTACATGTCGTGGACGATTCCCTTCGCCTTCGCGATGGGCGCGCTGATAAGTGGACGGCTGGATAGCCAGTGGATCAAGGCGGCGCGGCCCTGGCTCTTGACAGCATGGGCGATTCAGGGCACCGGGCTCATCCTCGGCGCGTGGTGGGCCTACCATGTACTCGGCTGGGGGGGCTTCTGGGGCTGGGACCCTGTCGAGAACGTCGCCTTCCTACCTTGGCTCGTCGGCACTGCCCTACTGCACTCAATCATCGTGGAAGAGAGCCGGGGCATGCTCCGCAAATGGAACATGCTACTCATCATCACGGCATTTTGTTTAGCGATCTTCGGGACGCTCGTCGTGCGCGGCGCGTTGCTGGCATCGGTGCACAACTTCGCGCGTGGCCCGTTGGCGCCGACCTTCCTCACCTTCCTTGGCGTCGTGCTCGCGGTCGCAATCTACTTCTTCTTCAAACGGTCGCCGCTCCTCAAGTCGACGCAGCGCTTCGACGGCATTGTCTCCAAAGAGACTGGCTTCCTCCTCAACAACCTGCTGCTGCTCGGCATCGCTTTCGCAACGCTGTGGGGAACGCTCTTCCCGTTGATGACTGAGGCGTTCCAGGGGAACAAAATCACTGTTGGCCCGCCGTTCTACGAAAAGGTCAACGGCCCCATCTTCCTCGCCCTCATCATCCTCATGGGCATTGGCCCGATGCTCGCTTGGCGCAAGGCCTCATGGGAGAGCATCAAGCGTAACTTCCGCAGCCCGCTGGTCTTCGCAGCGATCTGGTTCGTGATTATGGTGACCCTGCTCGATGTGCGGGACATCTTCACCATCCTCGGCGCGATGGCATGCGCCTTCACGCTCGGCGTTGTGGTGCTCGAGTACTACCGCGGGGTAAAGATGCGTCGTCAGACTACGGGGCAGGCCTACCCTGTCGCACTCAGCAGCATGGTCACGTCCAATCGGCGGCGATACGGTGGCTACATCGTGCACGTCGGTATCCTGCTCATTGCCCTCGCCGTGATGGGAGTGAACCTGCACCAGAAGCAGGCCGAAGTGACCCTCAAACCAGGCGAAACAGCCTCGGTCGGCGGGTTTACGCTGCGCTATGACTCACTTGCCGCAAACCAGCGCCGTAGCGACTCGCTTGTCACCTCAGCCGCCCTGACAGTGTTCAAGGGCGGCAAGCAGATCGATACCCTAGATCCGAAGCGCGTCGTCTACGACAACCAGGAAGGCCAGCCCGTATCGCGGATCGCTATCCGGACGCGGCCGCAGCAGGACCTCTACGTGCTGCTGGCTGCCTGGGATGACCAGACACAGGTCGCCACCTTCGTGATGTTCGTCAACCCGCTGGTGATCTGGCTCTGGATCGGCGGCGGCGTCTTCCTATTCGGTACGATCATCGCCATCTGGCCGAGTCGCCAGCCCGCATATGCGCCGATCCCAGCACGTCAGCCAGTGGCTGGAGGCCTGCCGACAAAGGCGTAAACATGGCTACGACGACATATCGATGCGGTATTACTCTCGTCCTGCTCGTCACGCTAGCGACGATGTTTGCAACGCTGTTTGGGCCCACACGCCTGTCTGCGGCGACGAACAACTCCGACGTACGACGCATCGCCGAAAAGTTGCAATGTCCTGTGTGCGAGGGCACATCTGTTGCCGACTCGCCCTCGCCGGTGGCCGCGGGCATGCGCGACAAAATCCGAGAATTGCTCGACCAGGATCAGACGGAACCCCAAATCATCTCCTTCTTCCGCAGCGTCTACGGCGATGCCATTCTTCGCGAGCCGCCGAAGACCGGCCTCCTATCCGTGCTGTGGTGGGGCCCGGCGACGGGCATCGCGGTAGCCCTGGCAACTATTGGCCTCACGCTCTCGAGGCGGCGACGACCGGAGCGCGTGGCAGGTGCGACAGCCGCGGCTGTCGGAGGCGCAGAGGTATTGGGCCTCGCACCGGGTGTATATGAACAGTACCGCCAACGGCTGTGGCAGGAAGTCCAAGAGCGAGGCACATAGATGCAAGCCTTCTTCGCTCTGGTGATAGGCCTGCTGGTGCTGGCAGTAGTGCTTGCCCCATTCGTGCTCAAGTCGCTCGCACTACGACACCCCGACATCTCCACGGGTAACTCGCAGGTGCGCGACTTACTCGACCAACGCGATACGCTACTCCGCTCGCTCGCGGAACTCGAATACGACCGCAGCTTGGGAAATGTCAGCGAAACCGACTATCGGCGGATGCGCGCGGACTACGAATTACAGGGCGTCGCCCTGCTCAAAGCCCTCGACGAGCGCAGCGCAGGCCTCGCAGACGAGATCGACCGCGAGGTCTCGGCGGAGCGGACGAGCCGAAGCGGCAACCAGATGAAGGCCGCAGTTATGCCTGCCAATGAAACAGAGCATCCAAAACCATCAGGACGACCTGCCGAGCGAGGCGTAGGATGAGGCGCCTTTCCATCGTGCTCGTCGTCACAGGAATGCTGGCACTCGTGCTGCCAACTGGCGCTATCGCCCAGGCAGCGCCGCCGCAAGCGACGCCCTCGAACAGCAATGGGGTTATACAGGGCCGCATCATGAATGGAACGGCGGGCACATCACCCATCGGCTCCGTCCCACTCAGCCTCCTCAAGTTCCGGCGTATGACGCAGGAGACAGATATCCAGGGCCAGTCGAATGCTGACGGCACATTCCGTTTCGAGGGACTGGAGTTCGGAACAGACCTTCGCTACTTTGTGCAGGCTGGGTACCAAGATGTCGCCTACCGCTCAGAAGTCTTCGATCCCAACAAACCGCCGAAGGACTTTACTATCAAGGTCTATGAAGCCACCTCCGACGAGGGTGTGATTCGGATCAAACGGGCGAGTGTCGCCATCCCACAGGTCGAAGGCACGCAGGGTTTCTATAGCGTCCTCGAGATCGTTACCTTCAACAACACCAGCGATCGCACGTTCGTCGGGACGCTGTACACCGATCAGCAGAAAGGTGGTACGTTGCGCTTTCCCCTACCATCCAACCCACTCGACCTATCGCTCGGCCACGGCTTCGGCGCCGAGGGTGTTCGCACCGGGCAGGGGGGCATGATTAGCCTTACGCCGATGCTCCCAGGTGAGTTAGAGACGGACTACACCTACAGTCTGCCTTACAGCGAGAGCAGCGCCACGCTCCTCAAAGTCTGGTTCTACCCTGTAGATGAAGTGGTGGAACTCATCCCGCAGAGTGTTGCCAGGCCGTTTAGCCCCGACCTCAGCACGACCGACAACGTAAACGTGAACGGCAAGCCCCACTATCTGCTCACCGGCGGTCCGCTGCGTCCCGGCCAACCCGTCAACCTCCAACTTGCCGGATTGCCCCGCTTCGTGAAGTTGAGTGGCGGCGGCCCCTCGCTGGACACGGTGATGCGCGGCACAGCGGTTGCCCTGATGTCCGTGATCGTCTTAGCCGTGCTCGGCTACGTCTTCGTTGTCAATCGGCGACGGATCGCGATTGCCGGAGAGGCGGGCTGGGTGCCGCTCGATGTGACCGACCTCGAGACGGAGCGGCAGACGCTTGTACGCTCCTTGGCTGATCTCGAGGAAGCCTGCGAGGCTGGCCGTGTGCCCGAAGCACAATATGAACAGCAGCGCCGACGCCAGCGGGCACGCCTCACCGATGTGCTCCTGCTGCTCCGCGAGCAGAGTGCCGAGGTGCAGCCGTGACTGAGACGCTCGCTGTCCAAGCCCAGGGTATCTCCAAGCGCTATGGTCGCAACGTAGCGCTGAGAAGCGTAGACCTGGAAGTGCGTCCCGGCGAGCGCGTCGCCGTATTCGGCCCCAACGGCTCGGGCAAGACTACGCTGCTTCGCATCCTGGCAGGTCTTACACGCCAGACGAAGGGCAAGTTTTGGCTGCACGGCGCGAATACAGGCGAACAGCGACAGTCCATCCGGCGCCGGCTAGGCGTAGTTGCCCACCACCCCTATCTCTACGATGACTTGTCTCCTGAGGAAAATCTGCAATTCTATGCTCGCATGTTTGGGCTCGAGGACGCCCCCGCCAAGGTGGAACAGGCCCTGCGCACCGTGGGCATGGAGCACCGGCGGCGCGATCGCGTCCGCACGCTGTCGCGCGGCATGCAGCAACGTGTCGCCATCGCGAGGGCGCTCCTGCATGACCCCGACTTGCTGCTGATGGACGAGCCGGACACGGGTCTCGACCAGGAGGCCGCG
>JACQEE010000165.1 GCA_016200725.1 Chloroflexota bacterium | reverse complement strand
CCGGGGGGAGAGGTGTCCGGGATGATCTCGACCGGCAGCCCGCTATCCCAGTCGTACTTTTGCTTCCCGAGTCGATGCGCCAGCGCATACGTCTTCGCATCGCGCTTCTCGTCCACGACTCGCGCCGTTCCCGCGAACGCCCGCTTGCCGACGGACACCTTCACGCGCGCGTTCTTCTCGATGTTCCGCACCCAGTTCGCCTTGCGACCGCCCTCCGAGAGCAGATAGTATCGGCTATTCGCCTCCAGGTACCAGATCTCGATCTCGCGCGGCAGCCCGCTCACGCGCCCGGTCGTTGTAAGGTAGAGAAATTCACCCGACGTACGCCGTTGCACACCGCGCTCCATGCCGTTCGGGTTTGACTTCTGAGGCTTCGCTATAATAGGCCCGCGGCCAACGGCGTGAAAGGTTCGCGTGGAGGGATGCATCAGGGATGGGGAAAAAGGCGCCGGCGAACGACCTCAACGAACTGTTCCTCGAGACGTGGTGGCGGGTCAGCCGCTACTTCGGCGTTGAATACGAGGACCCGCGCGCCCTCGAATCGCTCACCGTGGGGCAACTGCGTATCCTGCGGGCACTCCTGAGCGGCCCCGTGACCATGACCGGTGTCGCGCAGGTCGCCGGCGTCGCGCGCGGCGCGGCGACGGGCATGGTCGACCGCCTCGTCGCGAGAAACCTCGTGCGCCGCTACAACGACCCCGCGAACCGGCGGGTGGTGAAAGTTGAACTCATGCCCGATGGAGCGCGGCTGCGCGAGCAGGTGCACGCCCGCTCCGTCCGCCGCACCGAGATGCTCACCAGCCAGCTATCGGCACCGCAGCGCCAGGAGTTGGAGCGCCTGCTCGAGTCCATCAAAGAAATCGTGAGCCGGGATCCGAGCGTACGATTCGTGTAATGCGTTCCCATGCTCTCACGCGCGGCTTCTGTCTTGTCGCGCTCGCCTCTATACTTGCCGCCGCCTGCAATTCGACGGGCGCACCGCTACGCGTCGAGCCGAGCGCGACGCCGCCGCTGCCCACCGCTGTCGGGCCAGCGGCCACGCCCGTCGCCCGCGACGCCGACGCGATCGCGCTAGAGCAACTCGCCGGCCAGGCCCTATCGCTGGCGCTGGAAACGATACCGGACGCGGTACTGCGGCAAGTCGATGTCCGCTTGTCCACGCCATCCTTCGTGTTCTCCAACGCAAAGGCCACAGAGTGGATGAGAGTGGATCAACTCCGAGCGACGCGGCTGAATCTTCCGCCCGCCCCGCAATGGGGGCCGGGTATTGACCTCGCCGCTCTGAATGTTGGAATCGATGGGGCCACAAAACGTGCCAGGCGAGAGTGGCCTAGTTGTGGAGGATTGCAATCTCTGTCATTGAGCAACGAGGATTCTCGTCTTCAGTGGCTTTCCGCCTGCGAATTCCTGGATGGTTTTACCACGCAGCGTGCCACCGTTTCGCTGGACGGCCAAACCGGACAGATACTGTCATCCAAGAGCGTGCTGGTCCGAGCGGAACCCACCCCAACTCCGCGAGGAGGCGTTCCAACCGTCACGCCTACCCCCACCCCTCGTCCCACTCCTGTCCCCACCGTCGGCCCCACGGCCACCCCTGGCGTCTCCACTGCCCGCGTCGGCTCGGCGACCTACACCATCGAGGTCGCGCGGACGCAGGAGCAGCAGGCGACGGGGCTAGGCAATCGCGATAGCCTCTCCGCCGATGCCGGTATGCTCTTTCCCATGAGCCGCTCAATACGCCCGCTCTTCTGGATGAAGGGCATGCGCTTCGCCCTCGACTTCGTCTGGATCGGCGCCGACTGCCGCGTCGCCGACCTCACCGCCAACGTGCCCGCGCAGCCCGGCGTCCCCGACAACCTCCTCGCCACCTACGCGCCCAAGATCGACATCCTTTTCGTCTTCGAAATCAACGCCGGCCAGATCGCCGCCCGTGGCATCAAGATCGGCGACGCCGTCTCCTTTAACGGCACCGGCGTCCAAGACCTCACTTGCGCCGCCACGCGGGCGTAGCCACTCGCGAATCAGGTGAGGCGTCCTCTGCCGACATAATGATTGGCGTCATTGCGGTAATTTTCCGCGCCCATGTAAAATGAATGATTAGTACCAGTTAGTACATGGGAGCCCTCGTGACGCTTCGCACCAAAGGCCGGGTCTCGCAGCGCGTCGCGCAACTCGCGCCGTCGGGCATCCGCAAGTTCTTCGACCTCATCAGCACGATGGACAACGTCATCTCGCTGGGGGTCGGCGAGCCGGACTTCACCACGCCCTGGCGCATCCGCGAGGCGGCCATCCACGCCGTCGAGCGCGGCCACACGCACTACACCTCGAACTACGGGCTGCTCGAACTGCGGGAGCGCCTCGCCGAGTATTTGCTGCGCCGTTACACGGTGCCGTACGACGCCAAGAACGAGATCCTCGTGACCGTCGGCGTCAGCGAAGGCCTCGACCTGGCCATGCGCGCCATCCTCGATCCCGGCGACGAGGTAATCATCCCCGAGCCGTCGTACGTTTCCTACGTGCCCTGCGTGCTGCTCGCGGGCGGCGTCGCGGTGCCGGTGCCTACGACTGAAGCCAACCAGTTCCGCGTCGTAGCGAGAGACATCGAGGCGCGGGTTACGAGCCGGACCAAGGCTATCGTGCTCAGTTACCCCAACAACCCGACGGGCGCGGTGATGAGCCGCGACGAACTCAAGGCCATCGGCGAGGTCGCCAAGCGCCACGACTTGCTGGTGGTCTCCGACGAGGTCTACGACCGCCTCGTGTACGGCCATCGCCACGTCTGCTTCGCCTCGCTGCCGGACATGCGCGACCGCACGATCCACCTCGGGGGCTTCTCCAAGGACTTCGCCATGACGGGCTGGCGCGTCGGCTACGCGGCCGGGCCGCGCCAGGTCATCGAGGCGATGATGAAGGTGCACCAGTACACGATGCTGTGCGCGCCGACGCCGAGCCAGCACGCCGCCCTCGAGGCGCTCGCCATCGACGACGACGAGGTGGAGACGATGGTGCGCGAGTACGATCACCGTCGCCGCCTGCTGGTGAAAGGCTTCCGTGACATCGGCCTCCCCTGCTTCGAGCCGCAGGGCGCCTTCTACGCCTTCCCCTCGATCAAGCCGACGGGCCTTACCTCCGACCAGTTCGCCGAGGCGCTCATCAAGGAAGAGAAGGTCGCCGTCGTCCCGGGCTCGGCCTTCGGGCAGTCCGGCGAAGGCTACATCCGCTGCTGCTACGCCGTCTCCTCGAAGGAAATCGAAGAGGCGATCGAGCGCATGGGGCGCTTCGTCAGCAAGCGCCTCCGCGCTGGCGCGTAGTCCTCGACAGTCTCGCCGAGCGTCGGTACAGTTGCGCGATGACCACGCCGCAGTCCGACGACTCATTCTCGCTCGACATCATCCGCGTCGGCGCGCAACCTCGCGACGATGGCGCGTTCGACGTCGCCATCGACACGACTCGAGGGATGATTCCCGGCCTGCTGCACCCGCACGAGGGCGGCACCGGCGCAGTTGTCTGGGTCAGCGGCGCCATCGGCGGCGTCGACGGCCCGGCGAAGAAGGTCTACGCGACGCTCGCCGCTGAGTTGGCGACGCAGGGTATCACATCGTTGCGGCTGAACTACCGCATGCCAGGCGAGTTGGAGGAGTGCGTCCTGGATACGCTGGCTGGCGTCTCGCTGCTGAAAGGCATCGGCGCGGAGCGCATCGCCCTCGTTGGCCACTCTTTCGGCGGCGCCGTCGTCATAACGGCGGGCGGCCTCAGCGACGCGGTCTCCGCGGTCGTGGCGATGAGCAGCCAGACGTTCGGCGCGACCGGCGCGGGCAAGTTATCGCCGCGACCGCTGCTCGTGCTGCACGGCGACGAGGATGCGTTGCTGCCATACACGAATGCCGAGGCCATCTACGAGTGGGCGGGCCAGCCGAAGGAAGTGCGCCTGTTGCGCGGCGGCGGCCACGGCCTCGGCGAGTGCGCTGAAGAGGTGCGCTCAGTGCTGCGCGAGTGGCTGCTGAAGCACCTCGCAGCGGAGTGACGCCACTCAATGTGCCGTTCACCCCTTCCCTTCGACTTCCCCTTCGAAAGACTCAGGGCTGCGGCTGGGAAGGGCAGGCTTTCGGCTCAGGGCGAACGGCACCAACGCCTACGTCTTGGTGATGCGGTCGATGCTGCCGTGCGCTACCGCGAGACCTGCGCCAGGAGTTTCAGCGTCCGCGCCTGCGACGCGGCCTTGTCTGCTCCGGCGGTCACTACCGTAACGAGCACTTCGCTCATGCCCATGGCGAACATCGCCTTCAGCCGCTCGGCCACCCGCGCCTCATCGCCCGAGAGCACCACCGACTCGATCATCGCATCGCTCCACGCCCCGGCCACGTCGCCGTGACCGGCGGCCTTGAGCATCGCGGCATAGAAGGGCAAACGCGGATAGATGCTCAGTTGCTCCCTCGCTGCCTGCCGCACCTCGCCGGGGTCGTCGTGCACGCAGACGGGCGCGTGCGCGATGAGCGGCGGCACGGGACGATTCGCCTTCTTCGCCCCAGCCTTCATCGCGGGGAGCGCCACTTTCTGGAGATAGGCCGCCGGGGAGACCCAACTGATCGCGCCGTCGGCGACCTCGCCGCATGCTCCGAATGTCTTGGGCTGCAGGGCAGAGGCCATCACCGGCACGTCCGGGGCCGTCGCACCGATCTTGGCATGAGCGTGGTAGTGGAAGCCATCGAAGTCTACCGCGCCTTCGTGGAGCAGTTTCTTGACGATGGTGACGTACTCTCGCAGGTTGGTGAGCGGGCGCTGGAAGTCGAAGCCGAACATGGACTCGACCATCGGCTTGTGGCTGGGACCGACGCCGAGCCGGAACCGGCCAGGCGCCAGTTGCGCGATCACCTGCACCTGCTGCACCGCCTCGATGGGGTGGCGCGGCCAGGTCGGGATGATGCAGGTCCCCAGTTTGATGCGCTGGGTCCGCATCGCGGCGGCGGAGAACAGGGTGAGCGCGTCCATTCCCGCGCCGCCGGTGGTGAGCCATGCCGCAGGGATGCCCATCTGCTCGAGTTCTTCGATACGAGCGATGACGGACTTGGCGTCCCGCGCCATCACGGAGACGCCGATCAAGTTTTTCGAAGTCATAGGTACGCCTCTCTGTTGGCCTTTGCTCGCTGACTATACAGCGAGTCCGTGGGGCGGGCGAAGGAAGTACAACTCGTTCGGGCGATGGCCTTGGCGAGCGCGCGGAGGAGGTAGGCTTAGTGCTGTGGCTGCTCGAGCACGTGAGGGTGGGGTGAAGAATGGACGCACAACATCTAGCCGCGTATCCATTGACGGAACCGATGCTTCCGCCTACCCGGCTTGCTCGGGAGATCCAGCAATACGATCCCGTACGAATCGTTCTGAAGTGCGCTGCGATAAGCCGCGAAATGGACAAGAGGCAGGAGACTCTCCTGTCGTTTGACTTCGCCAGCAGGGTAGGGAACTACCAGATTAAAAAGCCAGGCTTCGTGACCCATCACGGCCTTGCCGAGGTGGTTAGATGGGCTGTTCGGAACCACCCGTACGCTGGCACGAGTGAGCCATCTGCCATTGAAACAATGCGGCTTGCCAATAACACAAACAATGTCGAAGACCCATTCCTCGGCATGGGGCTACTTACGCTCATGCGAGTTGCGTATGAACAGTTCCCCTACCAAGAGCAATACGGATTCTTGATTCCGAGGTACCTCGCGATTCTCACAGAAACTCACCCAACAGCGCCTGTTCTGCAAGTGGAGTCTGCGTTTCAGACAACGACTGGGATGAGTATCAAGGAATTCATGGCTGTCGGATTCGCGTTCTACGCGGCCACTTCGGGGCCACTAGTCTTCGGCCGAAGTTATCTTGAGAACACAAAGGTTGCTAGTCTACAACCGCTACTGACCGCCAAGAACATTGATTCGTTCCTCAAGCAAGCGACCGTGGACTTTAGGACTTTCCGAGAGCTTGTGATGAAAGAGGAACGGGACGCTCCTGGTCTTGGGCGCTATACGTTCAACCCCTTGGTTTCGAAGCCGGTCCTTGTGAGGCCATCGGGCGAGTTCTGCATACCGATCCCCAAGCTTCTCATCCGCCGGATTACTGGAGGTCTCTATCATGATCTTATTGATGTCTTTTCGAACCCCACGCAGAATCCTTTCCAAGACTGGTTCGGCCATGCTTTCGAAGAGTATGGGGGAATTCTCCTGCGCGAGGTCTTCCAGCCAGCATTGGTATTCCCAGAGACAGGTTACGGCAAGCCAAGCGAAGGTAGACGGACCCCGGATTGGACAGTTCTGGATGGGCCGGTCGGCCTTGCAGTAGAGTTCCGCACCTCGCGGCTTCCAAAGAAGCTGAGAGCAGTCGCAGACCGGGACGCACTAACTGAGAGGCTTCGATCGGCTCTCGTCGATCCACTGCTGAAGTTCCCCGGGAAGATAAGTGATCTCTTGAACGGAAAGACCGGTTTACCGATCCGAGGGGTGACGCGCTGCATCCCCCTGATCGTGACGGTGGAGCCGTGGTACGTGGAAGGACTAGTTACTCGTTTGGTTGAAGAGCAAGCGAAGGCATTGGGGCAACCAGACTTTCCATTCCAACTTGCATCCATAGCTGAATTAGAGTGGCTGCTCACCTGGGCACAAATAGAGCCGCCAGGAGCACTGCTTGAAGAGAAACTATCCAACCCGGAGACACGGTACATTGATCTTCACACATTCCTTGCCCAGCGAGCACGAAGTCTTGGTATGCCATGGCCACAACATGTTCTGACAAGGCGCCGAGAGGAGTTCTTTGGGCAATTCCATGAACAAAATGAACCGATGAGCGAACATTCTAGCCACGTTGGCGGGTGAT
>JACQEE010000164.1 GCA_016200725.1 Chloroflexota bacterium | reverse complement strand
GGGAGACGCCTTATTTTGCCGCCTGGCTTGGGTTCGGCCTCATTCTCACTTGCGTCGCGATCTGGCTATGGCGCTTTCAAGACACGGCTTCGATCAACAACAAACGATTGCTCGATCGCCTGGCGCTGGTGAGCGCTGTCCTGTTCGTGCTCAGCCTGTTCGATGACGGGCTTTACATCAACCTGCCGCACCTCATGGTCTATGTCGGATCGGCGATGCACGCTCTTCATGGCGGCATCCCGATGGTCGAGATCTATTGCCAGTATGGGTTCGTGCCATGGTTCATCATTCGCGTGGTATTCGCGCTGCTGGGCCCGACGTTCGGGGCCGCCGCCTTGGCGGTGGGTGTCGTGAAACTCGCCACCCTGTGTGCGATGGTATTCATCCTCTACGCGATTTCCCAGCGGCGCCTTGCGGCCATGATCCTGATGGTGGCTTCTGGTCCTGGTGGCGGTGCACTCGCCCGTCTGGTCACGCTGGCTCGGGGCAGGGCTCCTCGCCCTCGCTTCGATCTGGGGCATCGAGGCCTTGACCTATTCCCTGGCTCCCTGGGGCTATGCGTTGCTGCTGCAGGCGATCCGTGAGCGTTCCGTCCGCAATGCTGGTCCGACCCTGCTCATCGGGATCGCGGCAATGGTCCTCGCCCATGCGACGTTCGGGCTTGCGACGTTCCTGGCAACGGGCAAGACCATCGACTACGTGCCGTATTTCGGCCAGGTCCTGCTCTTCCGGCCTGATGCTGAGCCCGTGGGCTGGTGGCACGAGGCCTTCGACCCGAACTTCGAGGTCTGGGTCCCGATCTGGCTGGGACATTTTCTCGTGCTGTCGGCTGCAACGTACCGTGCCTTGCGGGGCCGGGCGCCAACGGACATGGCGAGCCGCCTCGCACCCGTGGCTGTCTATGGCCTGGCGGCGTTGAACTATTACATGGGCTTGCCGACCTGGCTGAGCCTTGGTTGGGGCTTCCTCCCGGTCGCGATCGAGCTGATCTGCGCTCTGGAGGTGCTCGCCGCCAGGCCCCGCAAATACGGCACCATCGGCGCGGCGGCGCTGCTCGCCCTGGTCGCCGTGAGCTCAGTGATGGTCGCCTTCGGCACTGAACGGTTTGCGCGGCCGATGGCTTCCAACCAAGGTAACAGCAGTGTGTTGCGCCGTTGCCTTTCCGCCGAGGGCTGCCAGTTCGCCGAGATTCCCGGACGCCTGAAGCGCGGTATTACCGCCGCACCCCTCGATCCCGGCGGGCCAGTCGCTGCGTATCTTTATGAAACGAATCCCCACTTCGCCCCGGCTATAACCCAGAAATACGGCGCCATTGCTTGGCAGAGTATTGCGGAGGTGGCGGATATCCTGCATCGGTGGGCGCCCGACCAGCGCCGCGTCGCTTTACTGGCGGCTAGCGTCACTACTTATGTGAGCATGACCGCCTTGATACAAACCGGCCAATGGTACCGCTGGCCGATATCGAGCCCGCTGAACGACGAGCAGTCCGAGCCGCTCGTGGCACTCATCCTGCGCCGCGTCGCCGAGGACCCGATGCAGGACGGCGAAATCGTCGTCGTGTCCAACGACCGCGCCAATCTCCTGCAACTCGAGCAGAAGATCCTCGACATCGTCACGGCCCGGTGCCGCCTCGCGCTGCTCGAGAAGCGCGAGTTCCATTCTGTCTACCGAACGGAAGCCTGTGGCGCCTCGGCCAAGCGATACATCTACTTCTTGGAGAGGCCGGCGAGCCAGCGACCGAGGAGACCCGTCCGCGCAAGTGCTGTCGGAGCGGGCGGCTCAGGGGCTTGCGGCGTGAGATCGATGCCCGCGGGCAGCCTGGGTGCAGAGGGCGACGCGGCGTTCATCAGCTCCCGGTAATAGACGGCATCACGAAACGTTTGCGGCAGAGCGCCCTCGATATACTCCGTGAGCATTGGCTTGGATGGAAACAGCCTCGCCGCTTCCCACATACAGTAGTGCCAATCCGAGCTGCCGGTCGGCAGGTTCTTGGCGATCGTCGCCAGCAGGCCCGCGACTGTCTCTCGTGCCTTCGCAGCGCTCCGGTCGACTGCAATGCGCTTGGCCAAGAGCTCGAGTTGCGGTGGATGGCACGGATCCAACTGGTGAAAGCTTCTGGTGCCAAATGCGTCCCAATACAGGAGTTGCCAATCGGCAGAGAGCTTCACCGAAGCATGCGCCTGGTCGGGGAGCGTCATCTCGTCCGAATAGCGTGCGTATCGATTGACGCTGTAAAAGTACCGCGACTCCGATCCGTGATTGATGAATTGCATATAGTCGTCGACGTCGCGCCCGACCATTTCGCCGAACGACGCAGTATTGACGACCAGGTCGGCAGAGCAGCCCTTCAAGACCTCGAAATGCTGCGTCGGAATGAAAAAGAAATCCGAATTGGCGATATCCGCTTTATGTTCCGGTTTGGTGACGAAGAGAATCCTGGCGTCGGGGTAGTGGGCGGAAATGAATACATAGCTGCAATAAAGCGAATCCAGGAGGTCGACGACGATGTATGTCTGCCGGGGATTGAAAAGGCGCATCATTCGAGCGAGCCCGCCGTATCCTCCGCCGATTTCGATCACCTTGCCGAGATCGCTCGTCAGCGACGAGACGCGCAACATCATGCAAAGATGATGCAGGAACATCGTGGAAA
>JACQEE010000217.1 GCA_016200725.1 Chloroflexota bacterium | reverse complement strand
TCGACGCCGCAAGGCGCATGGCCTGGCGGGCTATATCTTCCTGCACACCGGTCAGTTCGAACAGGATTCTACCCCGCTTCACCGAGGCGACCCAGAACTCGACCGCGCCTTTGCCGCTGCCCATGCGCGTCTCCAGTGGCTTCTTGGTCACGGGCTTGTCCGGGAACACGCGGATGACGAGATTGCCGTCACGCTTCACGTGGTGGGTGATGGCACGCCGAGCCGCCTCGATCTGGCGCGCGGTGATCCACTGGGACTCCATCGCTTTCAGGCCGTACTCGCCGACCATGAGCGTGTGGCCCGACCACGCAGTACCTCGGCGCTTGCCGCGGAACTGCTTACGGTATTTAACTCGCTTGGGTTGCAGCATTCGCTTCCGTTCCCTGCTCGCGGAGCTCTAGCGGACCCAAGCCGCCCTCAGTCGCATCGGCAGCCTGCTCGCGTCGCTTGGGCAGGATTTCGCCACGATTGATCCATACCTTTACGCCGACCTGACCCATGGCGGTGTGGGCCTCGGCGATGCCAAAGTCGATGTCGGCACGGAGCGTGTGGAGCGGTACCTGGCCATCGAGCGCCTTCTCGCGCCGCGCGATTTCCGAGCCGCCGAGCCGCCCGGCGAGGTTTACTTTCACGCCCTTCGCTCCCGCCTGCATCGAGCGCTGCACTGCCTGCTTGATGGCCCGGCGATACGCCAGGCGCCGCTCGATCTGGTCAGCGATATTGCGCGCCACGAGATAGGCGTCCAACTCCGGCTGGCGCACTTCCATGATATTGATGCGGACGCGACGTTCGGTTTCCTTCTCCAGTTCTTTGCGGATCTCTTCAACGCGCTGGCCTCCGCGGCCAATCACGATGCCGGGACGCGCCGTGTGGATCGTTACCACTACTTCGTGGGCGCCACGCTCAATCTCGATGCGCGCGATGCCCGCATCCGGGTACTTCGCCTTGATCAGCCTGCGGAACTTGGCATCCTCCAGGAGCAGGTTACGGAACGTCTCCTGCTTACCGGCGTACCACTTGGCATGCCAGTCCTTGATGACTCCCAGGCGGAACCCGATGGGATGAACTTTGTGACCCAAACTACGCCTCCTCGACCACAACCGTGATGTGACTATGCCGCTTGTTGACTCGACCCGCGCGGCCTCTGGACATCGGCATGAATCGCTTCAACTTGAGGCCTCCATCCGCAGTTATCTTCGTGACACGGAGGCGGTCGGCATTCAACTGATAGTTGTTCTCGGCGTTGGCAGCAGCCGACTTGACGACCTTGGCTATGTCGGCGGCAACCGGCGACGGCATGAACTGCAATAGCGCCAGCGCCTCGGCGACGGGCTTGCCGCGCACTGTGGCCACGATCGGCCCCAGTTTCTTGGGCGATACGCTGAGGTTACGTGAAATCGCTTTGACTTCCATAGCTTGTTACTTCTTCTCTTCAGACGCGGGAGCGACTTCGGCAGTCTCCTCAGTCCGGATGCGGCCAATGTGCGTGCGGAACGTGCGCGTGGGCGCGAACTCGCCCAGGCGGTGGCCAATCATGTTCTCCGTGACGAACACGGGCACATGGCGCCGGCCGTCGTGGACGGCAATCGTCAGGCCAACCATCTGGGGCATGATCATGGACGCCCGCGACCAGGTGCGCAGGACAACCTTCTGCTGCGAACGCGCGGCCGCTTCTACGCGCTTCATCAACTGCGGTTGTACAAACGGTCCCTTTTTCGTCGACCTAGACATGGGCGACCCCTACTTCCTGCGCTTGATAATCATCTTCGTGCTCTTATTCATGCGTCGCGTCTTTCCGCCAAGGGCGGGCTTGCCCCACGGCGACTTCGGACCCGGCATACCGACGCCCGTGCGGCCTTCGCCGCCGCCGTGGGGATGATCGCGCGGCGACATCGCCGAGCCGCGCACCATCGGCCGGCGTCCACGGTGGCGCGTGCGCCCGGCCTTGCCGAGCACCACGTTCTTATGGTCCGGGTCGCCGACCTGGCCAATCGTAGCCATGCACTCACCGTCGAACCGGCGAATTTCTCCGGACGGGAGACGGACGAGCACGCGGTCGTCTTCCCTCGCCAGGAGCTGTGCCGAAGTACCCGCCGAGCGCACGACCTGGGCGCCCTTGCCGCGCTGAATCTCGATGTTGTGAATGCGCGAGCCTGTGGGAATCAACTTCATTGGGAGTGCGTTGCCCGGCTTGATCTCGGCGCCCGGGCCGTTCCCCACCTTGTCGCCTACGTTGAGCCCGATGGGCGCGAGAATGTAGCGCATCTCGCCATCGGCGTACTGCAGCAGGGCCAGTCGCGCCGTACGGTTGGGATCGTACTCAATGGCGAGTACGACTGCCGTTGCCCCAGTCTTCTCGCGCCGGAAATCGATCTGGCGCAGTCTCCGTTTGCTGCCCCCGCCACGATGACGAACGGTGATCTTGCCGCGGAAGTTCCGGCCGGCGTGGTTCTTCTGCTTCGCCCTGGTCAGCGACTTCTCGGGCTTGTCTTTGGTAATTTCCTCAAAACTATAGCCGGTCATGCCGCGGCGGGAGGGGGTGTATGGCTTGTATGTCTTCAGCGGCATGACGAGTCTCCGTTACGCGTTCCCAAAGAGGTCGATCTTATCGCCCGACTTGAGCGTGACGATCGCCTTCTTCCACGGGGTCTGCATCACCGGTCGCTTGCCGAAGCGTTTCATCTTCCCGCGGACGTTCATGATATTGACCTGCTCGACGGTGACACCGAACGCCTTCTGTACGGCTTCCTTCACCTGTGTCTTGCTGGCGCTGCCGGTGACCTCAAAAGCGTACTTGCCGGTCTCGCTCAGGGCTGTGCTCTTCTCAGTCACGACTGGGGCCACGAGGACGTTGTACAGGCTCATGCCTCGGGCTCCTTCCGCTCGCGGGTACTGCGCTTGCGCGTCGATGGGCCGGTGCCCGCGCCGCGGCGGCGCGGCGTCTTCGGTTTCTCGGCCTCTGGCTCAGGAGTGGCCTCAGCGGCGGCAGGAGTCGCATCGGCAACGGATTTGGCAGCGACAGGCGCCGCAGCCTTGCGCGTGCGCGTCTTCCTGGCCGGTGCAGCAGGTGCGGGAGCCTGGGAAGGTGTCTCGGTCAGCCGGACTTCCGCAGGCACCATCGCGCTCTCCTCGAACGGTGTGCGCTTGCGGTCGATGTTCGGGTTTGCCCACAACCCCTCGGCAACGCGTATGGCGTCCACAGTCATGACGAGGTGCCGGTACTTGAGCAGATCGCCCACGTTGATCTGGTAGGCTGGCAGCGACTTTACGCTATCGAGGTTGCGCGTCGACTTGGCGACGGCCTGGTCGGCCTGGCCAGTCACTAGGAGCACGGTCTCGTGAAGGTTGAGCGCTTTGATGACTTCCGCTAGTTCCCTTGTCTTGCCCCCGTTTAGCGTCAGGTCGTGGAGGACAGCAAGATTGCCCTCCTCGCGCTTGTTCGTGAGGAGACAACGGATGGCCTGGCGGCGCATTTTTTTGGGCAACTGCTGCGACCAATCCTTGGGGATCGGGCCGAAGATGCGGCCACCGTGGCGCCACAGGGGCGAGCGGATCTGGCCGGCGCGGGCACGGCCCGTATGCTTCTGCCGCCACGGCTTCCGGGTTGAACCCTGCACCTCGTGGCGCTTCTTCGTTTTCGCGGTACCCTGCCGGGCATTGTTACGCTGCCAGACCAGTGCCTGGTGCACGATGGCCTCGCTCATCGGCACACCGAACACGGCCTCATTGAGGCCGATCGTGCCAATCTCTTTGCCCGCGCGGTCTTTGACCGCATGTTTAATCGCCATGACAGCGTCCTTCAACAAACACCTGAGTCTGCTTCTCTATTTCCCGGCTACAGCCCGACTACTTCTTCGCCTTTTGCTTCGGAGCGGGGCCCTTCTTCTTCGTCCTCACCTTTTTCGCTGGCCTGATCACGATCGTGCTATTGCGGTGGCCAGGCACCGGTCCGCCCAGCAGCAACAGGTTCTTCTCCGCATCCACCTGGACGACTTTGATGTTCTGCATGGTGACCGTGTCGACACCCATGTGGCCAGCCATGCGCAGGCCTTTGAGCACATGGCCCGGAGTCGTGTTGGCGCCGACCGAGCCGGGCGCGCGATGGCGGTCGGACTGGCCGTGCGTCTTTGGGCCACCGCGGAAGTGGTAGCGCTTCACGCCGCCCTGGAATCCATGGCCCCGCGATGTACCGACTACGTCCACCAGATCGCCTGCATTGAAGTCGCTGACCTTCACCTGCTGACCCACCTCGAACTTGGCGTCGGCGCCAACCCGGAACTCGCGCAGTTCGCGGAACGGCCCCGCGCCCTTGAAGTGGCCGGTCATTGGCTTATTGGCGCGCTTTGCGTGGCCGAAGCCCAGTTGGACCGCCTGATAGCCGTCGTAGTCCGCTGTCTTCACCTGCGTGACCACACACGGCCCTGCCTCGACGGCCGTGACGCCTACCAGCGACCCATCTTCCTTGAAGACCTGGGTCATGCCGATTTTCTTGCCGATGATGCCGGTTGCCATAGCGTTACAGCTTTATCTCGATGTCCACGCCCGCCGGCAGATTCAGCCGGGTGAGCGCGTCGATGGTCTTGGACGTCGGCTCGAGGACGTCGATGAGCCGCTTGTGGGTACGCATCTCAAACTGCTCGCGCGAATCCTTATCAACATGCGGCGAGCGTAGCACTGTGAAGCGCTTGATCTGCGTCGGCAGCGGCACTGGGCCGACCACGGCTGCGCCGGTGCGCTCGGCCGCCTCGACGATCTGCACCGCCGACTGGTCGAGGATACGGTGATCGTACGCCTTGAGTTTGATTCGGATTCTGATTTTCTGCTTCGCCGTCGTCATTACAATCCTCTTCGCGTTAGCCCGCGACCTTCACTTTGCCTTTGCCCGTGATCTCTTCGGCGATGGAGGCGGGCACTTCCGCGTAGTGGTCGAACTCCATCGTGTAGGTCGCGCGCCCCTGCGTGAGGGAGCGGATCGAGGTTGCATAGCCGAACGTGTCGGCGAGCGGCACCGTGGCCTTCACCACCTGTGTATCGCCGTGGCCTTCGATATTCAGGATCTTCGCGCGGCGGCTATTGAGATCGCTCAGGATGTCTCCCAGGTATTGACCAGGCGTCACTGCTTCGACCTGCATGATCGGCTCGAGGATGCGCGGCTTGGCGCGTCGCACTGCGTCCTTCACGCCCATGGAGCCAGCCATCTTGAAGGCCATTTCCGAAGAGTCCACCTCGTGGTACGACCCGTCGAAGAGCGTGACGCGGATGTCGATCATCGGGTAACCAGCGACGATGCCTGACTCTAGTGCCTCACGGACGCCCTGCTCGGTCGGCCTAACAAATTGTTTCGGGACTGTGCCGCCGACAACCTTGTTGATGAACTCGACACCGCTGCCGCGCACGAGTGGATCGACCTGCAACCAAACGTGGCCGTACTGACCATGGCCACCGGTCTGGCGAACAAAGCGACCCTCGCCCTCGGCGCTGGCCGTGACCGTTTCGCGGTAGGCCACCTGCGGCTTGCCGACCTTCGCGGTGATGCTGTACTCGCGGCGCATGCGCTCGACGAGCACGTCCAGGTGCAGTTCGCCCATGCCTGAGATGACCGTCTGGCCCGTCTCGGCGTCCTGACGCACTCGGAATGTCGGGTCTTCGTCGCTGAGTTTGCGGAGGACATCTCCCATCTTGTCTTGCTCCGCGCGGCTCGAAGGCTCCACCGCCACGGAGATGACCGGCTCGGGGAACTTGATCGCCTCGAGCAGGACGGGGCTGTTCTGGTCGCAGAGCGTATCGCCGGTCAGCGTGGTCTTCAGGCCTACTGCAGCGACGATTTCGCCGGCGGAGGCCTCGGTCACATCCTCGCGATGATTGGCGTGCATGCGCACGAGGCGGCCGATGCGGTCACGCTGATCGCGCGCCGAGTTGAGCACCATCGTGCCGGAGGAGATATGGCCGGAGTAAACGCGAAGCCAAACCAGGCGCCCCACGAACTGGTCGGTGACGACCTTGAACGCGAGCGCGCAGAACGGTTCTTTCGCCTCGGGCTTGCGCTCTATCATTTCGTCCGACTTGGGGTGTTTGCCCTTGACCGGCGGCACGTCGATCGGCGAAGGCAGATAGGCGAGTACGCCATCAAGGAGCAAGGGGATGCCCTTGTTCTTGAGGGCAGACCCGCACATCACCGGGACGAGTTTGTTGGCAATAGCCGCCCGGCGAAGCGCAGCCTTAATCTCGTCGACCGTGATTTCCTTGCCCTCGAGGTACTTCTCGGTTAGGGCGTCGTCGGTCTCGGCGATACGCTCCACGAGGTCAGCGCGGAGGCGCTCGACATCCGCCGTGAGTTCGTCTGGAATCGCAATCTCGATGATGTCCTCGCGATCGTCATCTTTACCTGTGTGCGGCTTGAAGGTAAACGCCTTGCGATCGATGAGATCCACAACGCCGCTGAAGGCTTCTTCGGAGCCTATCGGCAGGTGGAGGACCGCAACCTTCGCCTTGAGGCGCTCGGTAATGGTGCCGATGGCGCGGAAAAAGTCGGCACCGACGCGGTCCATCTTGTTGATGAAGCAGATACGCGGAACGTGATACTTGTCGGCCTGGCGCCATACCGTCTCCGACTGGGGCTGCACGCCGGCGACGGCATCGAAGACGACCACGCCGCCATCGAGCACGCGAAGGCTTCGTTCCACCTCGGCGGTGAAGTCGACGTGGCCCGGCGTATCGATGATGTTGATGCGGTAGCCCTTCCAGGAGGCAGTCGTCGCCGCGGCGGTAATGGTAATGCCGCGCTCGCGCTCCTGGTCCATCCAGTCCATCACGGCGGTGCCTTCGTGGACCTCGCCTAGTTTATAGGTGCGGCCCGTGTAGAAGAGCACGCGCTCGCTCACGGTTGTCTTGCCCGCGTCGATGTGGGCAATGAACCCGATGTTGCGTGTCAGATTGAGGGCGTTTCCTTGCGCTTCAGCCATTTCGCAGCGTCCATCAATTCGGCCGCGAGGCGCTCATACATCGGGCGGCCCTTACGGGCCTGCGCCGCCTGCACAAGCCAGCGCATCGCCATCACGCCGCGAATCTCGGGGCGAATTTCGACCGGCACCTGATAGGTTGCTCCGCCGACTCGGCGGGGCTTCACCTGCAGGATGGGGGTGGCGTTCTTGACCGCCTGCTCGAACACCTCGATGGCGGGGCGGCCTGTGTCCTTCTCTACCTTGTCCAGCGCGGAGTAGACAATGTTCTGGGCGACTGACTTCTTGCCGCGCTGCATGACCTTGTGCACCATGCGCTGGATATCAGCGCGCTGGTATTTCCAGTCCGGAGACTGGATTCGCCGCTCTGATCGTCTACGTCTCATTCTTCGTTCCTTAGCCCACAGATCGACAGTGGTTGAATTGCACAGGTACCCACCAGAGGTATACGGGCCGTCGTTGTCGAGGCAGGCCCGATGGAGGAGGGTTATCCTCCGGCGGCTGCTGCCTTCTTCGCCCGCTTGGCGCCGTACTTGCTGCGACCCTGCCTGCGGTCCTGGACGCCAGCGGCGTCGAGCGCGCCACGGATGATGTGGTAGCGGACGCCGGGCAGGTCCGGCACACGGCCTCCGCGAATCAACACCACTGAGTGCTCTTGCAAGTTATGCCCTTCACCCGGGATATAGGCAGTGACCTCAATCCCGTTGGTGAGCCTCACGCGGGCGACCTTGCGCAGAGCCGAGTTCGGCTTTTTGGGAGTGACCGTGCGCACCTGTGTGCACACGCCGCGTTTCTGGGGCGCGCCAGGGCCGCGCTTCGAAGTCTTGCGCTTCGCGTTGAACGTGAAGCGCAACGCCGGCGCCTTCGTCCGGCTAGGATTCGGGCGGCGTCCCTTGCGGATCAATTGATTGATCGTTGGCACGGTTTGTCCGTTCCGTCTGCGTGTGCCGGGCACAGGAAGACTGTGCCCGTGCGGCCAAGATGTAAGTCTATCAGCAGGGTAATGGAGTGTCAAGAGAAATCAGGGAGTGTTCCTCTGTCGCCTCGCCCGTCGCCGTTATCCGCTAGGCGTCTGCGCGGGAGCCATTGCCTCAGATGGCGTCTGCTCCGCAATCGGGTTCGCCATGTCGACGCGCAGGCGGATGAAGCCAGGATGCATGAGCGTCGTGAGCAGGACGGTACCGATGCAGCCGAGCGACATGATCAAGAGCGCATCGGGGCCATTCAGCCACTGCGCCAACGCACCGCCGAGCAGCGTCCCCATGGGCAGCAGCGCCCGGTTGAGCAAATAGATGCTCATAACACGCCCGCGAAGGTGCGGCGGCGCCAGGAGTTGTGCCAGCGTCTGGTCCTGCGTCTGATATGTCACGCTGAATATGCCAACGATGAACATTACAACGATGGATACGGGAACCCATCTCGATTGAGAAAAGGCCAGCAGCGCAAGACCGAACGCGATCGCACCCGCAATCACAGGCCAGGAGTAAGCGTATCTTCGCCGCGCAGTCGCCACGAAGAATGCCCCTCCCAAGGCACCGAGGCCGACACACGTGAGCAGCAGGCCGCCGAGCGTCGAGCCGTGATGCAGCACGTCCCGCGCAAAAATAGGCATAAGGTTCGTATAGGGGTAGCCGAGCGCCAGCGGTCCCAACGCAAGGATCATCAACGCCCGGATGTTGCGGTTCCTCATCACGTAAGACAGGCCTTCCTTCGTGCTCTGCAACACCGGCTCGCGCCGCACACGCAGCGAGTCCTCACTTCGCTGGGGAACGTGCATCTGGATCGTCCAGATGGTTGCGAAGAGGTACAGCGCCCCTTGCATGTAATACGAACCTTCCGCCCCGACTCGGGATGCGAATAGGATGCCGGAAAGGGCAGGGCCAGTCGCGCGAGAGACGTTGAGCACCGCTGAGTTCAGCGCCAGCGCGTTCATCAACTGTTTGTTGCCGACGATGTCGCTGATCAGCGTCTGTCGCGCCGGCTGCTGGAACGCCTGGACAGTGCCAGCAAAAAAGCCAGTGACGTAGAGGTGCCAAGGGTGAACGTGGCCGGTGAGCACCAGCGTGGCCAGCATGAAATTGAGCGCGGCGTTCACTGCCTGCGCGACGATGAGTTGCTGCTTGCGTCCAGAGCGATCGGCAAGTACGCCAGCCAGGATGCCGAAAAGCAGCAGCGGAGCGCCTCGCACGGCCGTCACCAAGCCCAGTTCGAGTTTCGAACCGGTAAGGTCGTAGATCAGCCAGGCGCGAGTGACCTGGTCCATCCATTGACCCGTACTCGTACCGAGTTGCCCAAGCCACAACAGACGATAGTCGCGGTTGTGAAGCGAGGCAAAGGTAGGAAGGCTGCTGATGCGCTGCCACATTCCGGGGTTGCGTGAGCGGGACTGTTGGTTTGCGGAGTGGCCAGCCTTTGACAATGGAGAGTCCAGGAGCGGCATGCGCCAGTGGGCGCCTGAGGTCACGCCCAGCGCGGCACGATGGTACGCCTCACTCGCGAAAGGCGTCAACCAAGGAGTTAACGCCGTTTCAAGCCGCCATCTATCTGCCGCGCTAGGTTGAAATCCTTCTCCGTCAGCCCCCCAGCGTCGT
>JACQEE010000163.1 GCA_016200725.1 Chloroflexota bacterium | reverse complement strand
CACCCGGCAGCTGGATGATGATCTCGTTGGCGCCCTGGCGCTGAATCAGAGGCTCGGAGACGCCGAAGCCGTTGATGCGCCGTGATATGACGTCCACCAGGCCGTCCATCTGGGAGGAGGTCACGCTCGGGTCGTCGGTCCTATAGACCAATTGCGTGCCGCCCTGCAGGTCGAGGCCCAGACGGATGCCCAGCGTGTTGTTGTCCGAGCCGCGCTTCGTGCCGCCGATGTCGATCGTGCGGAACGAGAGCACGAGCGCCGCCAACACGGTGATGGTCAGGATGAAAAGTACGACCAGGCGGTTCTTAGTCAATCGAAGACGCAACGGCTACTCCCTATTCGCGCCCCGTGCTTCCCGCCACAGCCTCGCCGCGAGCACCAGGGCTTCTTCTTTGTTTCCGACCTCACCGGCGGCGCACGCTTCTTGCACGCCGTCCAGCACGGTGCCCAGAGCAGGACCCGGCGGGATGCCTAACTCCCGCATCAAATCGTGCCCGTCCACCAGTTTTGGCGGGCGCCCTTCCTCAGGTTGCGCCCGCCAATTTGCAAGCATAGCACGAATCGAACCTGAAAAGCGACTCCAGTCCTCTGCTTCACGAAGGGGCCCGCGTGCCGCCAGGTAGTCCGCGAAACTGAGGAACAACAGGTCGATCTCCACACCCTCCGCATCGCGGAACATCCGGTAGAGCGCACGTCGCGATGGCCCGGCGTCCCTGCTGATGAGCCCCGGCCGCAGGTGCTCCTTCACTAGGGATACGACGTTCGCCGTCTCGCGGTTGCTGAACCTGAGACGCTCCATGATGACGCGCGTCATCTCGGCCCCGAGCGTGGGGTGACCCAGGAAACGGATGCGCCCATCGGGCTCGATAGTCTTCGCCCCCGGCTTCCCGACGTCGTGGAGCAGCGCCGCCCACTTCAACAGCGTGGCTCGCGTGTGCCCCGACGATACCGGCTCGGCGAAATAGAGCGCTAACTCCTCGTCCCAGACCGTCTGCGCGGCCACTTCGGGCTCCGGCGAGGTCTGGCGAAGCACCTGCTCTGCGTGACCCGCTGACTCGATCGAATGCGGAAGGACGTCCCAGTAGTGCTCTTTCGGTTGGCCGCAATTCCGGGCTGCTTCCAGTTCCGGCAGGACGACGGTGAGCAGCCGGAGTTCATCCAACAGCCGCAACGAGGGGGCAGAGCCAGGGAGTGCCAGGATGCGGCACATCTCGTCGCGCACCCGCTCGGCGGCGACTCCCGCCAGCAACGGCGCATCGCGCTTGATGCACTCAGCCGTAGTCGCTTCGATAGTGAACCCCAGCTCCACACCTATGCGCACCGCTCGCAGCAGCCGGACCGAGTCGTCGCGAAAGACATCCTCGCTGACCGCGCGCACCTGTCGCTTTCGCAAATCGTCGAGGCCGCCGACCGCATCGATGACCTCGGCGGGCCCCGACGCCGCCCGCGCGATGAGGACTGCCAGCGCATTGATGGTGAAGTCCCGCCGACGCGCATCCAAATCAATCGAGCCATCCGTCAACGGCGTTACGTCAAGCGTCAGCCTCCCACGCTCCAGGGGCACCCGGTAGACCTGACGGTCGGCATCGAGTTCGACGACCGGCGCGCCATACTGCGCCTCGACGGCCCGCGCCAGCGACGCCGGGTCGCCGCTCACGGCGATGTCTACGTCGACAATCGCTCTGCCCAGCAGCGCATCGCGCACCGCGCCGCCAACGACATAGCCGCTCGAACGCGACGCGGACAAATGGCGCGCGGCGACGCCGAGGAGTTGCTGGATTTCTACGGAAAAGATGACCGACTCAGTCATGGCAGTCTCGGGCGTGGCGAACAAAGGATGCGACGGGGCATTAGACGGCGGCGGCAACCTCGACAGGCTCGCCTTCCTTCAACTCAGTCAGCGTCTCGAGCGTCCCCTGTTCCTTCATGCGGTCGATGTAGAGGATGCCGTCGAGGTGGTCGATCTCGTGTTGGAAGGCCTGCGCCATCAAGCCCTCGGCTTTGTAACGCACGGCCTTGCCTTCACGGTCGAGGCCCTTCACTTTCACCCACTGCGCGCGCTTCAGGGTGCCCCGATAGCCGGGGATGCTGAGGCAGCCTTCTTCGACCGTCGCTTCCTCGCCCATCTTCACGAACTCGGGGTTGATGACGATGTGCTCGTTGACGACACCTTCCTGCTCATCGTCGGGAATGCCCATGACGAGCAGCCGCAGCGACACGCCGACCTGGTTCGCTGCGAGGCCAACACCCTTCGCCGCGTACATCGTCTCGATCATGTCATCGATCAGTTTCTTAATCGATGTGTCGATCTTCGTGACGCGGTTCGTCTTGCGACGCAGGACTGGGTCGGGCGCGGTGCGAATCGTGAGAACGGCCACGTCTGCTTGCCTACCTGTGACGAGTCTGTCGGCGATCTACCTAATCCGAATTATAGGCAGCGGCCAACACGTTGGCTACATCAGCGTCCAGGCCACCAGTCCCTGCAGCACCACCCACACGATAGGCACGGTTAAGCGCGATCCCCGGTGGATCCGCAGCGCCCGCGCCTCCTGCTTGCGATCAGTCAGAATCAGGATGGCCACGGTCGCCGCCAGCGCGCCGACGAGGCCGACGTAGTTCACGATCATGAACTTGTCCGCGTACGTGAGCGAGCCCACGGGCGGCACCTGCGATGTCAGGTTCACGTGGAACAGGATCGCGCCCGTCAGCGCCGCCGTCGCGATCGTGAGCCGCTGCAGCGCCTTGTCAGGCCCGAGCAGGAACCCGAGGAACCCGCCGAGCACGATAACCAACGCCGGCAGGAGCGACTTCAGGATCGCCGCTAACACTCCGCGCTGGATGTGGATGAAGAACTCGTACCGTGAATACGTCTCGTCGAACACCGGATAATAGTGGTCTGTCACGATCGCGTCCCACCCGTGCAGTTCCCAGCCGCCGACGATCACGTGGTCATCGATCGCGTTCAACTTCGGGTCGACCACGTACTGGAGTTGTTCCTTCGTCAGTAGTTTGTCCTCAAGCGAAATCAGCAGCTTGTGCTTATCGAACGGATAGTTCCTGAAGTCCACGTCCGTGTTGAACGAGGCCTGCACACGGAACGTCTTCCCATTGGGGTCGTCGCCCTGTTTGTCCAGGGCCGTCGCGCGGCCATTAGAGAACTCGAAATTGCCGGGGTCACATGGCCGGTCACACTCGAACACCAGGTAGAAGTCGGCGTTGTACGTGCCGGTGAGCGTATCCAGCCGGCCGACGTTGAGCATGTACATCCCGGTACGCACCTGGACAGCCTGGCTGGCTGGCGGCGAGTCGGCGGTTCGCGCCACGGGCAGGCCCTCGCTTCCCATGACAGCCGGCGCGGCGATGCCGATGAGGCCGAGCACGGCAAATCCCAGCAGCGTGGTGAGGCGGCGCCGGCGATGCAGTGTTCGAAGGATGCGCATAGATAGAACCTGTTGTAGTAGGCCGCGCTGCGTCGACAGCAAGCCTCTCGGTCACCCTCGCGGCAGGCCGAAGCCTCGCGTCGCGATGATGTTGCGCTGGATCTCGGATGTCCCGGCCTTGATCGAATTCGAAAGCGAGTCGAGGTACTTCCGCGGCACTTTGCCCCGCACCAGCGTGTGCGGCGAGTCGCGCTCCAGCGTTGCATACAGTCCGAGGATTTGCATCGCCAGCGCGCATTGCCGCTGACCGGCCTCGCTGCCGAACAGTTTCGAGACCGACGATTCGTAGTTTGGCACCTTGCCGCTGCCCTGCATCCAGGCCACCCGGTAGGCGAGGACTCGCTCGATCTTCAGGTCGATCGCCATCTCGGCGAACTTGTGCTTCACGTGCGGCTGTTCCGCCGCGGCCCGCCCGCCGATGCGCACCTCGCGAGCCAGCGTCACCAGGTCGTCGAAGTACATCTCGCCCTGCACGATGCGCTCGATGCCCGAGCGCTCGAAGTCCAGGTTGTGCGCGACGGTGTACCAGCCGCGGTCCTTCTCGCCGATCATCGCCGTCCGCGGGACGCGCACCTCGTCGAAGAAGACTTCGTTATAGCGCCCGCCGGACATCGAGTAGAAGGGACGAATCGTGAGGCCTTTCATGTTGCGCAGCGGAATGCAGAAGACGCTCACCCCGCGGTGCTTCGGCGCGTCCTGGTTCGTCCGCACCGCCGTCCACAGGTAGTCGACGAAATGCGCGCCGCCGGCCCACATCTTCTGGCCGCTCACCACGTAGTCGTCGCCATCCTGCCGCGCGACGGTGCGCAGCCCGGCGAGGTCCGACCCGGTGTTCGGCTCGGTGTAGCCGATGGCGAACCCAAGTTCACCAGCAACGATCTTGGGGATGTAAAAGGCCTTCTGTTCAGCGCTGCCGAACTGCAGGATGCTCGGCCCCATCTGGCGCTCAGCAGGCAGGTGGAAGCCGCAGGGCGCGCGGTTCCGCGACATCTCCTCGTTGAAGAGCATCTGCTCGACGTAGCCGAGTCCCTTGCCGCCGTACTGCACCGGCCACGCCAGGCCGATCCAGCCCTTCTTGCCCAACTCGCGCGAAAAGGCCGGCGAATAGCGCGTGTCTTCGGACTCGACCTCGCTTTTACCGGCGAAGTCCTTGCCGACCTGGAAACGCGGCAGCACTTCCGTCAGCCACGAGCGGATCTCCTGGCGAAAGGCTTCCTGCTGTGGGGTGAATCGAAAGTCCATGGCGGCGCCATTATAGCCCCGGCTGTTCCCTGCAACGTCACCCTTGACCCTTCACCCGTTCTCCGCTAGCCTCGCCGCCGTGAACCCTTCGCCCCAAATCCTGCGCGGCATTCGCGTCCTCGAACTCGGCGAGTACATGTCCGCCGCCTTCTGCGCTCGCCTCCTTGGCGACTACGGCGCGGAGGTCATCAAGGTGGAGCCTCCCTCCGGGGACCTTGCGCGGCGGCACGGCCCCTTCCCGCAAGACCCTCACCCTGCACCCTCGCCCGCGGACGGGAGAGGGAAGAACGACCCAGAACGGAGTGGTCTCTTCCTCTACCTCAACCAGGGCAAACTCGGCGTCACCGCGGACCTGGCGACGCCTGATGATCGCGCCCTCGTCCTCGGCCTGGCTCGCGTCGCCGATGTCGTCGTGCACAACTACCGGCCCTGCGATCTCGAACGCCTCGGCCTCACGCACGATGTCCTCGCCCGCGAGAACCCTGCCGCTGTACTCGTCGCCGTGACGCCCTTCGGCCAGGACGGGCCATACGCGAACTACAAGTCCTACGCCATCAACACCGCGGCCTTCGCCGGCGCGGCCCATCGCATCGGCAGCCCCGACCGCTATCCCCTCACGATGCCCCTGCAGCGCGCCGAGTACTGGGGCGGCATGAATGGCGCCGCCGCCGCGATGGTCGGCCTCCTCGCGCGCCGCCGCTTCGGCATCGGCCAGGTCGCCGACGTCGCCGCCAGCGAGGCGATCCACACCTTCACCAACGGCTTCGACACCATCCTCTACGTCGACTCCGGCGCAATCACCTCACGGCGCGGCATCCGCACGGCGATGTCCTATCCCTACACCGTCCTTCCCTGCAAGGACGGCTACTTCGCCATGATCATCGCGAACCATCACCACTGGCAGCGCTGGGTCGAGCTCATGGGGAGCCCCGAGTGGTCGAAGCAGCCGCGCTACCAGGACCGCGCGGCGATGGGCCACATCTATCCGGAGGAGGTCGACGCGCTCATCAAGCCCTTCCTGGCTCAGCACACCAAACGTGAGTTGTGGAAGATGTGCCGCGACAACGGCATCCCCTGGCACGCCGTACAGACTATCGACGAGGTGCTCGCGTGGGAGCAGTTGCAGTACCGCGGCTACTGGCAGCGCGTCCCCGACGGCGACGGTGCCGCGTGGGCCGTCCCCGGCTCGCAGGCGCGCCTCACCTCGACGCCATCGCGAGCGACGGGTCCGGCACCGCGCCTCGGCCAGCACAACAACGCGGTGTACGATGACCTGCTTGGCGGGACGGCACCGAAACCTGCCGCCGCCAACCGAAGCCTCCCTCTAACTCCCTCCCACAAGGGGAGGGAGGAGAAGAGCCGCCGCCAGGCCCTCGAAGGCTACCGCATCGTCGACCTCACCCAGGTATGGGCGGGGCCGCAACTGTGCGCAACGCTCGGCGACTTCGGCGCGGAGGTCATCCGCGTCGAGTCGGCCTCCAGCACCGACCAGGCGCGACTCGCGACGGCGGGCAAGAGCGAGTTCCGCCGCTCTCTGGAAATGCAGCGCCACCCGCGCAACCGCGAGTACTTCGTCACGCTCAACCTCGGCACCGCCGAAGGCAACGCCCTCTTCCGCGAAATCGTCTCCACCGCCGACATCTTCGTGTGCAACCTCTCGCCCCGCGTCATGGAGAAGATGCGCATCCGCTACGAAGACCTGCGTCCCGTGCGGCCGGACATCATCGTGGTCACCATCTCCGCCGCCGGGAAGGACGGGCCGTTCAAAGACCTCATGGCCTTCGGCCCCACCTTCAACGCCTTCATCGGCCACGACAGCCTCGTCGGCTATCCGGAGACTGGCGAGTTGATGTCCGCCTACTGGGACCCCGACGCCACCATGGGCGTCATGGGTTGCTACGCGGCCATGCTCGCCATCTGGCACCGCGAGGCGACGGGCGCGGGGCAGCACGTCGACCTGTCTTTCAGTGAGTTGCTTGCCGGTTTCCTCGGCGAGGCCGCGCTGGAATACCAGATGACGGGCAAAGTGCCGGGGCCGCAGGGCAACCGCCATCCATTGTTCGCGCCGCATGGCATCTATCCCTGCGCTGGCGACGATGCGTGGGTCTCCATCACCGTAGCCACCGACGACGAGTGGCACGCCCTCGCCGCCGCGATGGGCCAATCCTCTCTCGCCTCAGACCTGCGCTTCGCCACGGCTGCTGTGCGCCTCGAGCACCGCGACGAGCTCGACCGCATGCTCGCTCAGTGGACGCGCCCCCAGGCGAATAGCGCCGTGATGCACCTGCTCCAGTCTGTCGGCGTTGCGGCGACACCCGCCGCGAGCATCGCCGAGACGTACGACGACCCGCACCACACCTTCCGCCGTCAGCGCGCCGACATCCTCACGAGCGAGGTCGCCAACGAGGACTTGCTCTTCGGCTTCCCCTGGCGCATGAGCGCGACGCCGGGCACGATACGTCGCCTCGGCCAGCCCGTCGGCCACGACAACGCGCGCTTCTACCCCGAGATGCTCGGCATGTCGCGCAGCCGTTTCGCAGACCTGACCCAGCGCAAGGTGCTGGCCTAGCGGGCGAGCACCTTCGCCGCGTAACCTTCGACCACTGTCCCCTTGAAAAAGTTCGGGTTCATCCCGCCGTGGAGCCGAATCGCGTTGTCCGCCGTAAAGGCGCGGAAGTCGGCTTCGCTGATCAGTTCCTTCTCAACCAACTCGTGCGCCTCTTCGACCACTTCCGCCATGTCCGGCACGTCGTAGTGCCCGATGTCCGAGCCGAACGTCGCCTGCAACTTCGAGCCGTACGGGTCGACGCAAACCGCTCGCGAAAGTCCTCGCGCTTGCCGATGCCCAGCGCCGCGAACTCGTCCAGCATCGAGGGGTCGACCGCCGCATCGCTCAGGCGGAAAGAGCGCTCGATGGCGTCCATGCGCCCGTCCATCGCCTTGCCGCCGTAGCGCGCTAGCAGATCGAGGTATTGCTTGCGGTCGAGGTTTGCCGGCTTCGTCGCCTCGAGGGCCTGGACGTTGCGCCGGTCCCACGCGCCGAGCACCTCGGAGTACATCGTGCAGGCCCAGCCCACGCCGCACTCGAGGAAGGCGATGTTCAGCGTCGGGAAGCGGTTGGTCACGCCACCCATGAGCAGGTCTTTGCAGAGGAAACTCTGGAGATAGGCGTGGTTGCCGAGGTGGTTGTAGACGAAGTTCGAGACCGAGCGCCCGAAGATTGGGAAATTGGCGAACAATCCCCCATGCGCTGTCACCGCCACGCCCAGCTCCACGCACTTTGCCCACACTTGGTCGTAGTCGTGCTCGCTGTCGAGCCCGAAGCGGTCGACCCAGCAGGCGTCCGGCCAGGCGTTCGGCGACTCGCGCTGCACCGCCGGTATCGGCCGCGACACGCCCGGCGGAATCATGACTGCCTTGTAGCCAAGCCGCTTCACCGCGAACTCGAGTTCCTCGACCGCCTCCTCCGGCGTGTGCATCGGAATCGCCGCGACTGGCGTCATGCGGTACGAGAACTCTTTGTAGAAGTCGGCCTGCAACCAGTTGATCGCCCTTGCTACCTTGCTGCGAAACTCTGCCTCCGGCTCCATCGACGAGGACAGCGACATGTTGCCGTACACGATCACGTAGTCCATGCCCAACTCTTCGAGCCGCTCGTTGAGCAATCGGGGTGCCGACGTCGTGGCTGCATCAATGGTGTTCTTCGTCGGCATGAACCACCACGGTGGCCGCCCCGTCCGCGTCTCGCGACGCTCCTGCGGACTCTGTGCGGACCACGGCGACCGACGCCCTATCGCACGATCACCCACGCGGCCTGCCGCCTGGCGAGCCTGATAGCGCTTGAGGAAATCCCGATTTGCTCTTCGCTGCCAAGATGGCCTCCTATCCTCGTAACGCCTGCAGCACCGCCGGCCGCTGTGGCTCCGGCGTCTCCTGGTGGTGCGCGACCGCCCCAGCGATGCGCGTCGCCACCGGCAGGCCATCACGGTACACGATGCGATTCGCAGCGAGGGCTGGCACCCGCTCGCCGGGCACGATGATCCCGACGAGGTTCAGCGGGTCAGCGCCGCACAGACCAACCAGCGCGCCCGTCGGAGGCCGTCGCCGCACCGCTCGCAGCGACTCCACCGCCTCAGGCAGCGCGTACTGCTCGCCAGAGAAGCCAGCCACCATGCGTCCACCGCGAATCTCGCCGCGCGCCTCGAGGCGTCGAAACACGCGCAGCAGATCGCGCCACGGCGGCAGGCCCACCTCGCGCACTACGAGGCGATGGAAGACGACGCCGTAGCGGCGCAGCAGCTGCCGCGCCCACAACTCCGCCGCCTCGTACGCTTCGAGTGGCTGTGCCCCGTACGTTGCACCGTTAGCAGTGGCAACGCGCCCTTCGACAGGCTCAGGGCGAACGGAATCGGTACTCCGTTTGTGGTGAGCCTGTCGAACCACAGGCGGAACCGGTGCCAGAGGCAGCGTGCCCCGCAACAGCGACCATCTGCCCACTGCGCCGGTCCCCGGGCCATGCGACGCCGCGACCGGCCCCAGCCAGTGCGGCGACTTCGGTCTCGGCGAGAGCCGCTTCCCCGGCGACACCAACGATCGCAAGCCGCCGAACCCGTCGCCGGTGACCAGTCCTGCGGTCACCAACTCCCCAAGCGCGTTTCGCACCTCGCTGGGCAGCCGCCGCGTCTCGCTAACCAGATCCTGGGTGAACGATGCGCCGCGCCGATCGAGTGTGTCCCGAAGTGTTTTCGCGAGGCCGCTCAACTTCGCGCCGCCATGCACCGACGGCGCTACGCCGAGCCACTGCGGCAGCCGCTCGCGGTAGAGCAGCGCGATCGGCGACGCCTTCGTCGGCCCCGCCTTGCGCGTCTCGCCGTTCGTCGCCGGGAACAACCGCCCCCAGGTGACGAGGCCCGACCAGCACAACTCGTCGAGCATCGCGGGCACATACTTCTGCATCCGCGCGGGCAGCACCTGGGCTTCCCAGGCACCCGCGGGGGACTGGTAGCCCTGGAGTTGCTCCACGACCTGCGCCAGCCCCTGCGTCCCTTGCAGTCTCGCCTCCGGTTCCGCGTGCTGCCACGCCAGTAGGAAGCGCATGAAGTCCTGCGCGGTAACCGGCTCGATCTCCTTGCGCAACCGGTCGAGCGTGTAGCGATGGATGCGCGCCAACAAGCGCCGTTCGCACCACTCCGTCTCGGTGACTCCCGGCGTGAAACGTCCGCGCAGCACGAAGCCCTCCGCCTCGAGCGCGACCAGCGACGCTTCGATGCGCGAGAGTGGCAGCCCGAGCGCCTGGGCCTGCGATACGGCCGTCACCGGCCCAAGGCCTTCCATCCGCCCGCGCACGATCTCCCGCAGCGCCTCTTCCGGCTCCCAGGTCTGCGACGCCTCGCGCGCGGGCGCTTCGATGACTGGCGCGGGCTTCGCCTCCGGTACAACGGCTCGCCACTGCGGCAGCCGCTCGGCCGCAACCCACACGCGAAAGCCCGCCTTCGTCTCGATGCGTGCCGCGCGCTTCGAGGCTGCCAGCCCCTCGATTAGCGTGTCCCACTGCGACGCCTCTTCTTCCGTCATCGCGCCCAGCATCACGAGGGCGTCGTGCAGTTCGTCGGCGTCCTCGGCCTGCGGCCACGCCTCGTCGCGCACCCGCTCCACCGCCGCAGCGTCCAGCGCGCCCAGGTCCTGCGCCGACTGCACGTCGAGCGAGCGTCTCGTCATTACGGCCTGCGTGCGCCGCTCCTCGAGTGGCGCGTCGTCGAGGAAGGCGTACGGCTTCGCGGTCAAAATCTCGTGCGCCATCGGCGACGGCTCGACCGTATCCTTGGCGATGAGGTTGTACTGCCTCGCCTCGATGCCGCGTAGCACGGCCTTGAGCCCGTCGATGTCCATCGCCTCGTGCAAACAGTCGTCGATCGTCTGTCGCACCAGCGGGTGGTCGGGGATCGCGATGTCGCCACCCTGCAGGTTCTCCGCGCAGGCGACCTGGTCGGGAAAGACCGCCGTCATCAGATCATCCGACCGCATGCGCTGGAGGGGCATCGGCACCTTACGGCCCTTCTCCTGGCGCAGCACCGCCAGCGAGCGCGTCACGTTCCACCGCCAGCGCGTCGTGAAGACCGGCGCCGCGAGCACCGCCTGCACGAGCAGCGGCTCGACGGTCTCGGCACGCAGATATTGGAAGACGTCGGCCAGCGGGAAACTGTGCTGCGGCCCTAGCGAAAGCACGATGGAGTCTTCGGTCGCCGCCGCTTGCAATTCCTGGTTGAACATGCGGCAGAAGCGTTTGCGCAGCGTCAACCCCCACGCGCGGTTGATGCGCCCACCGAACGGCGCGTGCAGCACGAGTTGCATCCCGCCAGTCTCGTCGAAGAACCGCTCGAGCACGATCGTCTTCTGGCTCGGGATCGCGCCCAGCGCCGCCTTGGTCGCCGCGAGGTACTCCACGATTTGTTCGGCGGCCCCAGTCGGCACACTCGACTCGCTCACCAGCCAGGCAATCGCTTTTTCGGGCTGATCGACGCGTACTTCGATTTCCTCTCTCAGCCTCGATACCTCTGCCGACAATTCGAATGTCCGGGCAGGCGCCTCGCCTAGCCAGAACGGGATCGTTGGCGGCTGTCCGTGCGCATCCTCGACCCGCACCTTCCCCTGCTCAACTTTCAAGATGCGCCACGACGAGATGCCCAATTGGAAAATATCGTCCGCCATGCTCTCGATAGCGAAGTCCTCGTTCACCGTGCCCACCGGCGTGCCCTGCGGTTCGAGCACCACCTGGTAGTCGGCATTCTCCGGTATCGCGCCGCCCGACGTGATCGCGGCCAGTCTCGCGCTGCGACGCCCGCGTAGCCGCTTGCCGACGCCGTCGTAGTGCAGATGCGCACCGCTACGCCCGCGTCGCGTGCTAAACCCGTCGGCGAGCATGCGCACCACCTGGTCGAACTCGTCGCGCGTCAGGTCGCGATAGGTGTACGCCCGCTGCGCCAACTCATAGAGCGCATCCTCGCTCCACTCTTCGACCGCCGACGCGGCCACGATCTGTTGCGCCAGCACGTCGAGCGGCTTCTGAGGCACCGTCAGCCTATCGAGCGTCCCCGCCTTCACCGCGCGAAGCAGCGCCGTACATTCGATCAACTCGTCGCGCGTCAACGGGAACAGCCGTCCCTTCGGCGTCGCACCCAGCGAGTGGCCTGACCGTCCGACGCGCTGCAGGAACGTGGCAACTGACCGCGGCGACGCCAGTTGGCACACGAGGTCCACCGCGCCGATATCGATGCCTAGCTCAAGCGAGGCCGTCGCCACCAGCGCTTTCAGTTCGCCAGCCTTCAACCTCTGCTCCGCCGTGAGCCTCTGCTCGCGCGACAGGCTCCCATGGTGCGACGTCACCTGTCCCTCGCCGAGCCGCTTCGCCAGGTGCAGCGAGACCCGCTCCGCGAGTCGCCGCGTGTTGCTGAATACCAGCGTCGTCTTGTGCTGGCGAATCAGTTCCGCCAGCCGGTCGTAAATCTCCTCCCACGTCTCGTACGACATCACGGCCGTCAGCGGCGACCCCGGCAATTCGAGCGCCAGATCCAGCACCCGGACGTGCCCTTCGTCGATAATTGTGCAGGCTGGCGTGCCCTCGGTCGCGACGTGTGCCGTCCCGACGAGGAAGCGCGCCACCTCTTCGATGGGCCGTTGGGTGGCCGACAACCCGATACGCACTGGTCGCTTCCCCGTCAGCGCGTCGAGGCGCTCCAGGCTCAGCGCGAGGTGCGCCCCGCGACGGTCGCGGGCGACGGCATGGATTTCGTCCACGATCACCGTCGCCACCGTCTTCAGCATCGCCCGCCCGCCCTTCGAGGTGAGCAGGATGTACATGGACTCCGGCGTCGTCACCAGGATGTGCGGCGGCCGCTTCGTCATCGCCAGCCGCTCGCTGGCAGGCGTATCGCCAGTCCGCACCATCACGCGGATGTCGGGCGCGGGTAGGCCCATGCCCATGAGCGCGTCGCGCACCTGCGAGAGCGGCTCGGCGAGGTTCTTCTGCACATCGTTGCTCAGCGCCTTCAGCGGCGAGACGTAGAGCACCTGCGTCTCGTCCTGCAGCCGCCCTTCGAGGCCCTGCCGCACCAGCGTGTCGATGCAGTTGAGAAAGGCCGCGAGCGTCTTGCCCGACCCCGTCGGCGCGGCGATCAGCGTATCCTTGCCCTGGCGAATCGCCGGCCAGCCTCGCTCCTGCGCTCCCGTCGGCCGCGCAAACCGCGACGCGAACCACCTCGCCACCGCCGGGTGAAAGAGGGAAAGGACTGCTGGGTTAGCCTGCGTGCTCTTCATAGAACGGCTCCGGGCCATTCTAGCGCGGGACTGGAGCATCGCGGAACGAGTAGATGGCAGAGGGCGTTACCGTAGCCAACGAACGACTCATGCACTGGGCTATGGCGCCCATCGGTGCCGCGCCAACTCCCGGTCGATGTCCCGCCGCAGCGTCGAGGCCCACACGGGGTCTCCCGAGTCAGCGACCCCGAGTCCTCAGCCAAGCGATGTCGGCGAGATGCCGCGGACGAGCATCGCTGAGACCAGCGCGTCTAGTGCCTGTGCGATCCGTCGAAGAACTGTACGCATCCTGTCCTCTAGTACGTACGCGGGTCACCGTCCGGTGTACTTTGGCTTGCGGTGCTCGCGGAAGGCCTGCTCGCCTTCCTTCACGTCTTCGCTGGCGAGGTGCTTCGTGTAGATCCCCCACCCGATGGCCACGGCCTTGTCGAAGTGCTCGTTCATCCCTAGGTACGACAGTTCCTTGATGTGTTGCACCGCTCGGGGCGCATTCTCCGCGACCCGCTGTGCCAGCGCCAGGGCCTCGGGACGCAGCCGCTCTTGCGACGCCACCTTGTTCACCAGCCCCGCCTCGTAAGCGCGCTGGGCGCTGATGGGGTCGCCTGTGAACAGGATCTCGAGCGCGATGGCCCGCGGGATCATGCGCGGCAGCCATTGCGTCGCCCCTGCCGGGAAGAGGCCGCGCTTCACCATCGCCATCCCAAACGTGGCCCGCTCGCTGGCGACGCGCAGGTCCGCGCCGAGCGCCATCGCCATGCTGCCGCCCAGGCAGTGCCCGTCGATGGCGGCGACGATAGGCTTCCACACCTTGATCTCGCCGAGGTACTGGTGCTTCGGCGGGTTGGCCTTCCGCTGAGCCAACTCGTCGCCGTGAAACATCATCTT
>JACQEE010000039.1 GCA_016200725.1 Chloroflexota bacterium | reverse complement strand
GACGAAGGTGCCGTCCGCCGCGAACTTCTGGATGCGATTGTTCCCCGTGTCAGCGACGTAGACACTCCCATTGCGGTCGACAGCGATGCTGGACGGCGAGCGAAACTGGCCATTCCCGAGTCCGCTCGATCCCCACTTGGCCAAGAGTGTGCCCGACGCGTCGAACTTCATCACCTGGTTCTTGACCGAGTCGAGCACAAGCACGTTGTTAGCCGTGTCGAGCGCCAGGCCGCTGGGACGCAGGAAGGCACTATCACCCGTCGCATCAGTGCCCCAGCGCAGGTTGAACACATCCTGGACAGGTCTTGGCGTGGGCATCGCCGTTGGAGTGGGCGCAGTCGTCGCTGTGGGTGCCGGTGTTCTGGTCGGCGTTGGCGAGGGAGTCGCCGTCGGCGTGGGGAGCGGCGCAGCTGTCGGGGTCGCGGTCGGAGGTGTCGCAGTCGGCGCGGAAGTGGCCGTCGGCTGCGGCACAGGAGTGGCGGTCGCGACAGGCGCCTGGGTTGGCGAAGGTGTCGCCGTGGCAGCAATCGGCGGGGCAGTCGAAGTCGCTGGAGCGGCACTCGGGGTAGCAACAGGCGTCGCAGCCGTGGCCTTGGTCGACGTAGCCGTGGGCGCGGTTGAGGTGCTGCTGCACGCGGCGATGGCAACGACGACCGTGACTCCTGCCGCAGCGATCGCCAGTTTCCGCATGGTCATCTCTTTCGGAGCGCCGTTAGCGTCCCAGTATTTGAAACAGGTTCAAAACAGTCTAATTATCCCTTTTCAGGGATACAACGTCAATGGCCCTTTCGGCTTGTGCCAAATGCCTCTTGCCCGAGTAGAAAATGCGTTCTAGGATGCCACCCATGCTTGCACAAGTGAAGAGTTGCGCGATCATCGGCCTGGAAGGGGCAGTCGTCGAGGTCGAGGTGGACATCTCCCGCGGCCTGCCCGCCTTCTACATCGTCGGCCTGCCCGACACGGCAGTGCAGGAATCGAAGGAGCGTGTGCGCGGCGCGATCCGCAATTCAGGTTGCGACTTCCCGATGACGCGCATCTCCGTGAACCTCGCCCCCGCCGACCTGCGGAAGGAAGGCCCAGCCTACGATCTGCCCATCGCCGTGTCCGTGCTGATGGCGTCAGGGCAGATCAGCGCCGACGTGTCGGACACGCTACTCCTCGGCGAGTTGTCGCTCGATGGCAGCTTGCGCCACACCGCGGGCATCCTGCCGATGGTCTCCATCGGCCTCGACCACGGCTTCAAACGCGTCGTGGTGCCGGAGCCCGACTCCCAGGAGGCCGCACTCGTCGAGGGCATCGAGGTGCTCGGCCTGCGCAACCTCGCCCAGCTCGTCTCGCACTTGCGCGGCGAGGAAATCATGGAACCCGTGCAGCGCCAGCCGATCCCGCACGGCACCGAGGGGATAGCAGGGGTGATCGACCTGGCTTCGCTCCCAGGCATCCTGCCGCCACTCGACTCGACCGAGGCGCTCGAGGTGACCAAGATCTATAGCATCGCTGGGATGCTGCCCGCGGGGACGCCGCTCATCACGCAGCGTCCCTTCCGCGCGCCGCACTATACGATCAGCACGGCAGGGCTGGTCGGCGGCGGCCGATGGCCGCGCCCCGGCGAGGTGACGCTGAGTCATCGCGGCGTGCTCTTTCTCGATGAGTTGCCCGAGTTCGGCCAGACCACACTTGAGGTGCTGCGCCAGCCGCTCGAGGACCGCATCGTGACGATCAGCCGCGCGCAGGGGACGGTGACCTTCCCGGCGAACTATATGTTTGTCGCGGCCATGAACCCGTGCCCCTGCGGCTTCAACGGCGATCCCTACAAGCAGTGCTCGTGCCATCCCGCAGCCGTCTCGCGCTACCAGAAGCGCATCAGCGGGCCGTTGCTCGACCGCATCGACCTCTTCGTCCAGGTGCCTCGCGTCGACTACCAGAAGTTGCTCGACGACTCCCGAGCCGAGCCATCGTCGGCCGTGCGTTTACGGGTTCAAGAGGCTCGGCAGCGTCAGCGTCGCCGCTTCATCGGCACACCCGCGCGCTGCAACGCCGACATGTCACCCGTGGACACGCGCGAGCACTCCAAACTCGACGACGGGGCGATGGGCCTCGTGCAGACGGCGATGCGGCAGTTCCACCTCTCCGCGCGCGCCTTTCACCGCATCCTTAAACTCAGCCGCACCATCGCCGACCTCGCCGGATCGGACGCTATCGCCACAGCGCACACAGCAGAGGCGCTGCAGTACCGGGCGCGCGGGCTGGGCTAGCGACGCTTCACATCCACGCGTCCGCCACGACGAGCACGCGCGGAGGCGAGGTTGTCGCTGCAGTCGCCTCCACCCTACTGGAACATCAGCACCGTGCGGGCGACCTCGCCAGCCTTCATCGCGCGGAAGGCCTCGTTCAACTCCTCGAGCGGTCGACGCTTGGTGACCATCTCGTCGAGTTTCAAGCGGCCCTGCTTGTAGAAGTCGATGTACTTTGGCATGTCGTAGCGGAAGCGGTTCGAGCCCATGTTGGAGCCCTGGAGTTTCTTCTCGCTGAGGAATAAGCGCCCCTCGATCTCGATCTTCCGCTGCACCGCCTCAATGGGGTCGCGCGACGAGCCGTCGACGACGTGCGTGGCGCCGAGGTCGAGCGCCGTCTTCATCTTGAACTCGTTCATATCGACCGCGATGATCATGCGCGCTCCGGCGATGCGCGCGCCTTGGATCGCCGCGAGGCCGACGCCGCCTGCGCCGATCACCGCGACCGTGGAGCCCGGCTCGATCTTCGCGGTGTTGAGCACCGCGCCCAACCCAGTCGTCACGCCGCAGCCGATGAGCGCGGCCACTTCCATCGGCACGTCGTTGCCAATCTTCACGATGCCGTTCTCGTGGAGCAGCATCTTCTCCGCGTAGCCGCCGATGCTGGTGAACTGCTGCACGGGCTTGCCCTTCTGGCTCAGGCGCGGCGCTTCGTTCGGCGCGCGACCGGGACGGGCGCTGCACATGTTGGGGTGGCCGCTCAGGCACTTCTCGCAGTGGCCGCAGAAGACCGAGAGGCACGCGATGACACGGTCGCCGGGCTTGCAGTAGGTCACGGAGGAGCCGACGGCCTCGACGATACCCGCCGCCTCGTGGCCGAGCACGGCAGGCGTCTCCATGGGCCACAGCCCTTCGACGAAGTGCAGGTCGCTGTGACAGACTCCGCTCGCCACCGTGCGCACGAGCACCTCGTGCTCCTTGGGCTTATCGATGTCCACTTGCTCGACGCGCAGCGGCTGGTTGGGTGCATGGAAAACGGCGGCCTTCATGGCGACTCCTTTTGACGAGAGGTTGCGTGGCGCGAGTGTATCGGCACAAGGCAGCCCGTGCAACGCCTCGTACAATAGCGGCCATGCAGCCACACGAGTTGACGATCACCGAGGCGGCTCGGCTCATCAAGAGCCGCAAACTCTCGCCCATCGAGTTGGTCGAGTCATGCCTGCAACGGATCGAGGCCGTTGAGCCGCGAGTCCAGGCCTGGGCGCGCGGCGATCGCGTCGGCGCGCTGGCAGCGGCTCGGGAGATGGAGGGCGAGGCGGCGGCAGGACGCCTCCGTGGCCCGCTCCACGGCATCCCGCTCGGC
>JACQEE010000038.1 GCA_016200725.1 Chloroflexota bacterium | reverse complement strand
CGCAGTCACGGGCTCGCTGGACGCACTCGCGGCGGGGAAGCACGCTATCGCGCCGTGGTCAGTGGACTACATGGTGCAACTACGCATCGACAACGGTGAAGCACTCGGGTGGACGAACCCGCTGCTGCTGGGCCGCGTGCCGGCGAACGCCATCCTGGCGACAGCGCCGCACCAGAACGCGGCGCGGCTATTTGCCGAGTGGCTGATGTCGGACGAGGGACAGACGCTCATCGGCCGCGAGAACCTGGGCTTCCCGGCGCGACCCGGCATCCTCTGCTACATGGCCAAGTTCTACCCGAAGGGCGCTCGCTTCCATATCAACGGTCCAGGAGAGGTCGCCAAGCAGAAGGCCATGCTCGTGGCGATGTACGAGCGCGTCTTTTTCGCCAACCGCATCCCCTAGAAACAGGGGTGCAGGTGTGCAAGTGGCTGGACGGTTGGCTATGATGCTTATGCACTATGCCAAACCTTGGACTGCACATCGGCTTCGCGCTGGAAGCCAAGAAGCGGCTGAGACATCCGGTACTCGATGAGCACCAGGGCTCGTTCCTGTTAGGGTGCACGTCGCCGGACGTGCGATTGTTCGCCGGGTGGCAGCGCGAACGAACGCATTTCTTCAAGCTGGCGACCGACCCGGCAGGCGCGGGTATCGAGGGGATGCTGCGCGCGAATCCGCATCTGGAGAAGTCGGAGCGGTTGAGCCGCGAGACGGTGGCCTTCCTGCTGGGCTACATGTCGCATCTAAATTGCGACGAGACGTGGATCTGCGACGTCTACCGACGCTTCTTCGGGAAGGGCTCACCCATGGAGCACGACCCACTCGTGCATGTGCTCGATAGAGCGCTCCAGTTCGAGTTGGACCGTCGCGAGCGTGAGTCTATCAAAGACCTGGAGGGTGCACTCAAGACGATCGAGGGCGCGTGGGCAGGCGTGGACGTCGGTTTCATCGACAAGCCGTTGCTGCAGGAATGGCAGGGCGTAGTCATCAAACGCTCGGGGCGCGACATGCCGTGGGAGCGCTTTCGCGGCTTCGTGAGCCGCATACACCCGAAGGCCACCGATGGCGAGGTCGAGTGGATCATCGGGAACATCCCTGCGCTGCTTGAGAAGGTGCGCGAGCACATCAACGATGACGAGGTACAGGCCTTCCGCGAGTCGGCTATCCAGGCCTTTCTCACGAGCGCGGAACGCTACCTCCATGAGGGGCAGATCTCTTGAGAACGGCGCGCGGGCTCAAAGCGGCGCGCAACCTCCTGCGACGGCGGCCCCTCGACCAGCAACCACTTCCCCCGCAGGCAGCGAAGCGCTTGCGCGATGTTTTCGGCGAGAGCCTCTCGGCAGAGCAGGCTGTTGATCGCATCCTGGCTGACGTGGGCGCGAAGGGCGATGCGGCTGTGCTCGACTACGGGCGGCGCATCGACGGATGGAAGGGCGGCACCCTGCGGGTCGCGGATAGCGAGATCGAGGCGGCAATCAAGAAAGTGCCTCGTGACCTGTATACCGCGCTCGAAGAGGCCACGGACCGCATCCGCGAGTTCCACATGTCGTGCCTGCCGATGAGTTGGTTCGACGACGCGAGCGGGCTGGGGCAATCGATCCAGCCGCTGAACGCTGTCGGCATCTATGTGCCAGGGGGAACGGCGTCCTATCCTTCCACTGTTCTGCACACCGCCGTTCCGGCGCGACTCGCAGGGGTGCGGACAGTGCTGATTGCGACGCCACCAGGGCGAGATGGGCGCGTATCACCGGTCGTGCTCGCCGCTGCCCGCATCGCGCGGGTGGACAGCGTCTATCGCATCGGCGGAGCGCAGGCGATCGCGGCGATGGCGTACGGCACGAAGAGCGTGCCGCGCGTGGACAAGATCGTGGGGCCGGGGAACCTGTTCGTGACCATCGCCAAGCGCAAGGTGTTCGGCACCGTGGGCATCGATGGACTACATGGGCCGACTGAGACCGTGATCGTGGCGGACGACACGGCGAACGCAGTATGGTGCGCGGCGGACCTGCTCGCGCAGGCAGAGCATGACGCGCTGGCGACGCCTGTGCTGATCACCATATCGCGACGGCTGGCGGCGGCGGTGGAGCGCGAGGTGCAGCGACAGGTCGCGACGCTGGAGCGTCGTGTTCGCGCCGGAGCATCTGTGCCTCGTGGTGCAGGAGCCGCGGCGCTGGCTGGGCCGCGTGCGCAACGCGGGCGGCGTCTTCCTTGGCGAAGGCTCCCCTGAGGTGCTTGGCGATTACAATGCTGGCCCGAGCCACGTGATGCCGACGGGCGGCACGGCGCGGTTCGCCTCGGCGCTGGGGCTGCACGACTTCGTGAAGGTGACGAGCGTCGTGGCGCTATCGCGGCAACGGAGCGCGGAGTTGGCCATCGGTGCGGCGCGGATCGCACGCGCCGAAGGGCTCATGGCGCATGCACGGTCGGCAGAATTGAGAGTAACGCGCAATCCGGAAAAGAAAAAGATTGCTCGGAAACAGCAGAGGTCAGGGCGATGAAGCGACGAACAGTGGGGAAACGGCCGGTCGAAGCGACGCTCCGCCGCGATCTCGACAGCCTGCAGGAGTACACGCCGATCCAGTTGCCAGGATCGCTGCCGGACGACGGGCGCGGACCGGGTGGGCGCATCGTCAAGGCAGATGGCAACGAGAACGTGTACGGGCCATCGCCGCGTGTGCTGAAGGCGCTGGCGGCGTACGACGGCTACCACATCTACCCTGACCCGGACCAGCGACTGCTGCGAAAGGCTCTCGCGCGCTACACGGGCGTCGCTGCGGAGCACATCGTCGCGGGGGCGGGCAGCGACGAGATCATCGATCTGCTGCTGCGCCTCGTCGTGGAGCCCAAGGACGAGACGATAACGGCGACGCCGACGTTCGGGATGTACACATTCAGCACGCAAGTGTGCGGTGGGAAGCCGGTCGAGGTGCCGCGTACGTCTGACTACCACGTAGATACTCAGGCCGTGCTCGGGGCTGTCACGAAGCGGACAAAGGCCATCTTCATCGCGTCGCCGAACAACCCGACGGGCACGCTGACGAGTCGCAAGGCGGTGCTGGAATTGCTCGAGAGCGATTTACTGGTCGTTATTGACGAGGCGTACTACGAGTTCTGCGGAGAGACGGTCGCGGACCTGGTACCGAAGCACGAGAACCTC
>JACQEE010000189.1 GCA_016200725.1 Chloroflexota bacterium | reverse complement strand
CTTCCAGGACGCCGGCGGCGGCGGCAGTCTCTTCCAAAGCGGCGACCAATACGTCAGCGCCGAGATCGCCCGGCAAACCCAGGCCTCGACGCTCATCCTCGGCGTATCCATCCTCCTCATGCTCATCATCGCCGGGGTCTGCACACGCAGCGTCCTCGGCGGGCTTCTCTCGGTCGGCTCGGGCATCTTCTCCGTCTATTTCACCTTTGCGCTTATGGGCTACCTCGGCGTCACGCAAAACTCCGTCAACGCCCTCGTCATCAACATGCTCATCCCCCTCGGCTCGGCTTACACCGTCCACGCACTCGAATACACCCACCGCGAAACGCGCTACCTATACGGCATCGTCCCCATGTCCGGCATCGTCCCCTTCCTCTTCGCCGCCGGCACCACCGTCCTCGGATTTGGCACCACCGCCATCAGCCCTGTCGTCAACATCCAACAATTCGGCCTCCTCGGTTGCTTTGGCGTCTGCATGGTCTTTTACACCACCATCCTCCTCACCTTCCCGCTCACCGTAAAAACCGGCTTCGTCCCTGTCGACATCGAACTCCTCAAGGTCCCCCGCATCGTGGCCTGGCCCGCGCGCCTCTCCCGCCGCGCGACGGTCCTCCTCGTCGTCGCCCTCTTCGCATTGACCATCGCGGGAATGTTGCTCGTCCGCGTGAATTACGAAGCGATCGATTATCTGCTCCCCTCGAACGCTGTCCGTGCCGACGCCGATCGCGGCACTGCGCTCTTCAGCCGTCACAACATGCCGCTGGTGATTTTCGGCAAAAAAAACGACGACGCTCTCGACCCCGCGCTCTGGAACAAGGTCGACGCACTGCTCGTCGATATACGAAGGGACTATCCGGAAATCAAAACCTCTTGGATATACGACCAGATTCATGAGCTTAGTCTCGCGTTTACCGCAGACGATCCAAAACCCACTGCAATGCCCGCCTCGGCCGACCTCATCGCCCAGTATCTCTTGCTCTTCGACGAGCACGACATCCAACCCTTTATCGACAGGGACCACAAAGACCTCGCGGTCATCTTACAAGTCCCCTTCCGCAACTCGACCGAGTTCCGCGCGTTCAAAAAAGACCTGCGCGCGCGCGTCGCCGCCGCCGGGCTCGACGCGCATCTCACCGGCCGCGAAAAGTTCTTCTTTGAAGTGGGCGACAACATCGCGTGGAACAACGTCGGCTCCACGTTCTACTCCACGATCATCCTGTTCTTCACTTTCGCGTTCATGGTCCGCTCCGCGATGGTCGGCTTCATCGCGCTGCTCGTCAACACCCTGCCCGTGTTCGCCTGCCTCGGTTTCATGGGCCTCACAGGGATCGATCTCGACCTCGGAAACTCTATCGTGACCGCCGTCGCCCTTGGGCTCGTCGTGGACGACACCGGCCACCTCATCATGCGTTACCGCACGCGCCGCCTCGAGGGAAAATCCCCCACGGAAGCCGTCGACCTCATGATGCGCGAGCACTGGTCCCCCGTCATCGTCGCCACGCTCGTCATCGTCGCGGGCTTCTCCGTGCTTAACTTTGCGCCGCTCGTGCCCTTTCACTCCTTCTCGCGAGCGCTCAGCGCCACGATGGCCTTCGCGGTTCTTGGCGACCTCATCCTCATGCCCCCGCTGCTCATCCACTTCGATCGCGGCCTCAGACGATAGGAGCCCCCAATGATCTCCGGCACGTTTCGCGGCTTCACCATCTCGCTCGAAAACCCCGGCATTGCGATCGTCACCTTCAATCAGCCCGACCGTATGAACGGCATGACCATGCCCATGAAGCGCGACCTCATCGAGGCGATGGCCCAAGCGCAGATGGACGAAGCCCTGCGCGTCGTCGTCTTCACCGGCAACGGCCGCGCCTTCTGCGCCGGCGACGACATCGCCACGCCCATGGCGCAGCAGGAGCAAGACGCCGGGCTCGTGCCAAACATCCCCACCGGTTTCTCCCGCGCGAAGGACCACGCGCTGGGCACCTACAACGGCCTGCGCACCTTCTCCCAAGCGCTCAATCTCGCCGTGCGCAATCTCGACAAAATGACCATCGCCGCGATCAACGACGCCGCCATCCAATCCGGCCTCTCG
>JACQEE010000182.1 GCA_016200725.1 Chloroflexota bacterium | reverse complement strand
CGAGGTGATGTCGTCAAAGAACTTGTGCGCCGTGTAGTGCTGGTACTGGAACGGATTGAACCACTGGAGAAAAGTGATGCGTTCGCCCGTGGTGTACTTGTCCTGCACCGCGCTGACCTTGCTCGAGTCCCCCGACGACAGCAGCAGGACGTCCGCGTTGATCTCTTGCGACGAACTCGTCATGTCGACGTACTGCACGCCCGGCATGTTCCGTAGATACCAGCGCCACGGCCCGAAAGCCGCGTCCGCCGTATCGGCCAGCACCACCAGGTGCTTCCCTGTTTGCTTGAACGCCACGGCATCCCGCTGCTCGATGTCCGCTGCGATGCGGGCCACGTCCGGCGACAACTGCGAGTAGACGATCAGCTCGCGCGGATCGTCGGCGTTCGCATAGGCCGCCTGCGTCGCCGCGCGTACGGTGAAGAATGCTAGGAGTCCAACGATCGAGAGTGCCACCAACCGTATCGAGGCCTTGTTGCCGAGCCGCCACCAGACATAGGCGAAGGTCGCCAAGAACACCAGCAGATAGATAACTGCACCGGTCATACTCCACGTCCGGGCCCAGCCCCCGGGAGCCTCGTGCCAAGGCAAGTATCCAGGGAGCGATGCCACGATGGCGATACCGGCGGCCATGAGCAGCGGCGCCGTCCAGAGCAGCACCACCGCGCCTCGGCGAACGACGGTCCGCCACTCGACCTGCGTCACGAGTTGCCCGATGAACCTCGCCGCCAGCAGCGCCATCGGTGCCGCGATGTGCGTCGTCAGCCACGGCATCTTCTCGCCGAACACCGTGAAGAGCAGCAGTGTCAACAGCGCCCAGTGCACGAGGAACCAATCGAACGGATTGCCGCGCTCCAGAGCAAAGTAGGTGATGAGCAGCAGTCCCAGGCCGAGCGGCATGGCGACGTAGAGAATATGCCCGCCGTGCTTGTTCCATAGCAGTTCGATGGCCGTCGCTAGCAAGGCCGAGAAGATAACGATAACGAGCGTCTTGATGGCGAACGGCGCCCCCCGGCGCACCACCAGCCACACGATTGCAGCGATGCCGAAGAGTAGGGGAAGAAATTCATACGTCCCCAGTTGCATCAGGTAGTAGTACCAGGGTTGGCCGGCGCGTTGCACACCATGCTGCGCGATCCAGTATCCCAGCGACTGCCACACGCCTGTTCCCATGCCTACCATGTTTGTCATGAACGTGGTGTGCAGCACGAAGAAGATGACCCAGAACGTGCCGAAGGCAACCAGCCATACGCGACGCCGCCAGTACACGCCGACGGCAAAACTGATCGCGAAGAGCGCGGCGGCAATGATCGCCGCCGCGACGTAGGCCTCGTTGCCGCCAAGCGGCGCACCTACCTTCGACGTGGGGTCGCTTGCGCTCAGGTCGACGAGCTTGAACCCGCCGAAGTGGAATATCTTGTCGATGGCCACGCCCACCAGCGCGCCGAACAGCGGCAGTGCCAGCGCAGCCAGCAACAGGCCAAACGAGCCGACCGGTCCCTGCCGGCTCGGCCTCAGCCCATCGATGAGCCGTCCGACTTTCCCCTCGGCGCCCGACCAGAGGATGGGCAGCCAGCCGCGCAGCCACCAGACGAACAGGAAGCTGCCAAACGCGGCGAAGTTCAGATACGACGTCTCTCCCGTCGAAAAGTCCAGGGTCAGCAGTACGGCCACGACGTAGAGGTAGGTCTTGCGTTGTTCTTTGAGATAGCGCCAGAAGCACACCGCGATACCCACGTCGAAGAACACGGTGAACGCCTCGGCTCGGACGAAGCGGCTCAGGTAGAGGAGCGATGGAGAGAAGGTCAGCAGCAGTGCCGCGGCCAGCGTTCCCCATTTGCCGAGGTAGTCGCGCAAAAAGAAGGGGAGCAGGACGAGCGCCGTACCGAAGCTCGCTGGAAAGACTCTCGGCCTAGCGAGGTTGCCGCCGAACAGCAGGAAGCCACCCGCTGTAAAGTCATACACGCCTGGCCCGTGCGACCAAGGGCTGTGCATGTAACCGTGCCCCTTGAACAACTGCCACGAGTCGAAGGCATGGATAGACTCATCGTAGTGGTAGGCGCGGCCACTCAGGTCCCAGAGGCGCATCGTGAGCGCGACCGCGACGATCAGCGCGTAGGCGATGAACTCCCACGGCACGCGATTCAGCGTGAGGCTGATGGTGACACTGCGGGGCGGCGAAGCGTCAGCAGCCGGAGGAGGCTCAGGTGTCGGAAGCAGGACAGTCGTAGCCTCAGCAGCATTCGAAGGCTGAGGCTCAGCGCCGGCGCCTCCTCCGGGAGTCAGCCCGGAATCGGCATCAGGCACGACCGCGCAGAGGCGGGGGGGCAAGGGCAAATCGCAACGTCGGCGGTGCAACATTACCTCTGTGATGGGCCGCGCAGGCGAAGCCCTGAGTCCGTACGGTGGACGACTTTCTGTACGAGTACTCAGCGCGTCGAGGCCGCTGGGGCTTTGTATATTACTACGCGCTCATTCTTGAACGCGATGTCTAACGTCCCATCGAATCTGTTAAGTACCGCCGCGCCGTAGGTCTGCCGCTCCAGGTCACCCACGACGACATAGGTGACCCCGTACTGTTTCAGCAGCGCCTGCGCCTGTTGTACGTTGCCCTGGTAGATCGTGTCGACGTCGCTCGCTCGCCGGTCGATCTCACTCTGCGAGTCGTCGCGCCACTGCTTCTCGTGGCCTGGCCAGCCCAACACCGTTGGCAGGCCGCTGATCCGCGACATGCGGCTCACCTCCGGCAGGTAGTCGCTCCCACCCGCGGCCTCGCGCCACGCCTCGACGATCACGGAGGCACCGCTCCGGCTCTTGAGCCACTGCGCCGCCTCGTACTCTTGCGGCGATGCCCGCAGGAAGTCCGCCAGCGCGTTGAGCGTCGCTTTCGGCTCGAAATTCGAGGTCATCGACGCGATCGCCGGAGGTACGTAGACAAAGCCCGCGCCGATGAATACCGCGAAGAAGGCCATCGTGCTCGCCCACACGTAGCGTCCATTCGCCCCGCGCGCCGGCCTGTGCGACCACCACCAATACAGGCTTGCCGCGCCCACGATGCTGAAGAGCGCCCATGCCTGGTAGTAGAACTTGAACACCGTGTTCATGCGCAGTTCTGGCGAGTCGTTGAAGACATCCCAGATGTGGAACAACTCCGCGCCCATCGTCAACAGGAACGCGAACACCACCAGCAGCACCGTGAACTGCAGCGCCGCCGACTGCTCACGGATGGGTGTGACGAGGCGGAATAGTACGCCGAGCGCTAGGCTCAGAATCACGAATAGCGGTAGGAGATGCCAGAAGCGGCTTCCCACTGCCAGTACGCTATCGCCCAGCGCGCCATCATGGACGCCCGACCCCAGTTCAATGACTGCCCAGAGCGCCCACGGTACGAGCGGCAGCAGAATGGCCCAGAGTGCTAACTGCCCATTCGTGGTGAGCCCGCTATACCGAGCACGGAGGCTGCTGGGTGCCGCTCCACTCCTACCCGGGATCGTCGGCACTCCTTGCATCTGCTCCGGCCCGGCCAGTCGTGCCGCCAACCGCCGTACCACCTCGCGGCCGAAGTTCTGCCACGAGAGCGCCGCCAGCAGGGAGAGACTCAGCATCAGGAAGGGACCGAGCACCAGAAAGTAGTGTATCTGTCGCGTCTGGACTCGCCGCACCGTCAGGATCGCAGTCCTCGTGTGCAGATCGAGGTAGAACGGCGAGAAGAGCAAGAACTCGGCAACGAGGAATGCCACGCAGCACGCCGCCAGCCTCAAGAACCGCACATCCTCGCCACGCAGTCTCGTAATGACAGTCAGCAGCACGAGCCAGAACCGAGACCGCACTGCCTCCCACACTGCTCGCGGGCCCCACGCGATGGCTCGAGCGATGGGGTGCGCCTCCCAGTCCTTCGACCACAACATAGGGCCGCTCAATGCCAGACCACAGACGCTCGGGGACCGCAGGGCTGCGAAGGCCACGCCTATCGCCAGCATGACGAACGGCAGCGACATCACGTGCGGGTGCAGATCGCCAAGCAGTAGGCTGAAGAACGGGAACTCGGTGATCGTGTAGTCGATTGTCTGGCCATTCGGCCCGAGGGTGCTAATCACCCGCGTTGACCGCCACCACCACCAGCCGCCCTCGCTGGGGTACCAGTGCCTGCTGCTGCCGTGGCCGGTCAGCCCATCGATCTTCAACCAGCCCCAGAAAGTGTGCGATCCGATGCCGTTGGCATGAAAGTACTCCAGTGTTCCCACAAGATTTCCGATGAACAGCAAGAACAGCACGGCTACCAGCCCAAATACCAGTGCCGTACCCACTCGCGGCCGCTGCCCGTTCCCGCCGTGCATCGACGCAACCACGTTGTAGCCGAGGCACAGCGCGCCGCTCGCCGCCATGCCCGCCACCGTCGCGATGGCGATGTTGTACGTCACCGCCGACTAGATCGCGGTCAGTTTCGTCACGCCTGCAAACATCAGGTAACCGAAATAGTAGTAGGAAATCGACTGGCCCGAGTACCACGGGTCGTTCGGCGGGAAGTGCGGGCTCTTCAGGATGCCGTTGAGTAGCGCGAAGTCCATCGGCTGCTCGGTGTGCGCGATGGCCGGGTTGTGCGCTCGAACGATTACCCATAGCGCAGGACTCGCGCCGTGCCCAGGATCCAAAAGATGTAGCCGAACAACAGGAGACCAAGCGCTCGCGAAAGGCCGTAGCCCCGGTCAGGCAGTCGCCGAAACAGACGCAGCGTTAGCGGCAGCGCCGCTAGGCCCAGTGCCAGAAAGGCTAGCCACCAGACGAGCGCGTCCAGCAACGGCTATGCCTCGGCGGCGAGCAGCGCTTCGACGTACGCCCGCGCATCGAAAGGCGCTATGTCGTCGATCTGCTCGCCAGTGCCAATGAACACGATAGGCAACTTGAGTTGATCGGCGATCGCCAGCGCCACGCCGCCTTTCGCCGTGCCGTCCAGTTTCGCCAGGAATAGGCCGGTGACGCCGACGGCCTCGGCAAAACTCTTCGCCTGGGCCACGCCGTTCTGGCCGGTCGTCGCGTCGAGCACCAGCAGCGTCTCGTGCGGCGACTTAGCGTCGAAGCGCTGCACGACACGATGAATCTTCTTTAGTTCTTCCATGAGATTCACTTTTGTATGCAACCGTCCCGCCGTGTCGATGATGACCACGTCCGCCCCGCGGGCCTGGGCCGCCTGCAGCGCATCGAAGGCCACCGCACCGGGGTCGGCACCATGCTTGTGCGCGATGACACTCGCCTTCGCACGCTGTCCCCAGATCTCGAGTTGCTCGATGCCTGCAGCGCGGAAGGTGTCACCCGCCGCGAGTACCACCTGCTTCTCCTGCGTGGCCAGCAAGTATGCCAGTTTCGCGATGCTTGTCGTCTTGCCCACGCCGTTCACGCCCACCATCAATACCACGTACGGCTTCGACGGCAACGTGGGAGGCTCGTTCGCCATCGGCGACTGGGATGCGCCGACATTCAGAATACGAAGCATCTCATCGACGAGGATGCCTCGTACCGATGTGCCATCGGTCGCGTGCTCGCGCTTGCACCGTTCGCGCACGGTTTCCAGGAGGCGCGACGCAAGCACCGCGCCTGCATCCGATGCAATCAATGCCTCTTCGAGTTCATCCCAGACACTATCGTCCACCGTCGTCCGGGCAAAGGCGCGCCCGATGCGTCCGAAAAACGTATCGCGCGTCTTCTTGAGCCCGGCCTCGGTCTTTTCTCTTTTCTTGAACAGTCCCAGAGGCATGCGGCCAGTGTAGCACGCCATCTTCGTCAGTCTCCGGTGAGACCAACACCCTGCGTTGCCGATGCTACAATCGCGACGTTTCAGGAGGATTCATGAAAATCGGCATCACCTTTCCCCAGACCGAGATAGGTACCGACCCAGCCGCCATCCGCGAGTTCGTTCAGGCCGTCGAAGCCATGAGCTACGACCATCTCCTCATCTACGACCATGTCCTTGGTGCTGACACCACGAAGCGCCCCGACTTCAAAGGAGCCTACCACTGGAAGCACATGTTCCACGAGCCTTTCGTCCTCTTTGGCTATCTTGCCGCCATCACCACGCGCATCGAACTGATGACCGGCGTGCTCATCCTCAGCCAGCGCCAGACTGCCCTCGTCGCCAAGCAGGCCGCCGAAGTGGACGTGCTCAGCCACGGCCGTCTGCGCCTCGGTGTCGGCACTGGCTGGAACACTATCGAGTACGAAGCGCTCGGAGAGAACTTCCGCGATCGCGGGAAGCGTTCGGAGGAGCAGATCGCCGTCATGCGCGAACTGTGGGCAAAGCCATCGGTGACGTTCAAGGGGCGTTGGCATACCATCGAGGCGGCCGGCCTCAACCCGCTGCCTGTTCAGAGGCCGATTCCAATCTGGCTCGGCGGCCTCGCCGAGGCCGTCCTGGAGCGGGCCGGCCGCCTAGCCGAGGGCTGGCTCCCGCCCGGCCTCGACCCTACCAAGCCGAGGATGCGGGAGATGGTGGCTCGCGTACGAGAAAGCGCCGTAACCGCTGGCCGCGACCCCAAGGATGTCGGTATCGAAGGTCGCGTCGCCCTTCGGAACGCGTCATCGCCCGAAGAGTGCGCCGAGCGGGCGCGGCAGTGGCAGGCCCTCGCAGTCTCACACGTGGACATCAACACGATGGACTGCGGCTTCACCCGCGTAGGCCAGCACTTGCAGGCCGCGGAGCGATTCATCACGGCGCTCCGCTAGCGGCATGACTTTTAGAGCGCTGCTCGCCCAGGGACGCCCCAATGCGTCGGCCCATACGGCGGCGGCAACTTCGTGCCGTCCACGAGGCCCGCGTCGATCGCGAAACTAGGCGCGTTGATATTGCGCCCCGAGAAGTTCATCGGCGTCGCATGAGCAGCCAGGTATGCACACACCGAGCCCGGAACGTCAACGCCGAGCGCCTTAGTCGCATCGAAGCCAAAG
>JACQEE010000181.1 GCA_016200725.1 Chloroflexota bacterium | reverse complement strand
GGCAGAGCACCACCGATCCGGTTGTCGACCCCGAGTACCGTCGAAAGACTACCGGCCAGCGTTGTCGATGGCGTCCTCTTCGTTCGGCTCGGTGGTTCTTCCGCGCACGATACACCCAGCAACGTTGATACCGATCAGTGCTAGATCTACTGGATGGTCGAGCCAAACAACGTCGTCAACGATAGTGCAGCCGATTTCAGATTCCCCACCTAACTGATTCCGACCAGGAAATGAATTGAGCCGTCTAATCATCTCCGGTAGATTCGGCGCACCATTTCCATGCCCGAAACGTTCCCAGGCATTTCGCACGGTCAACTCGAAGTACTCGCGAACAGCTCCCCAGCCAACGATTCGGCGGCCATTCTCCGGCGGTGTCTTAGCAAAGAAGTAGATCCTGTTCCCAGGTAAGGAAATTCTGAGAGGCTTCGGCGATGGAGACCAGAAGTTGATATTGTCAGTGATCTCCTCGTCTTTTAGAAACACGGCCCAGTCCTCATGCGTTTTCGCGATATAACCAGCCATAAGCCCCTCAATTCTTCACTGTTTGTTGTGGTGCCTTTCGCGCGTGACCACGAGACCGTTCCACGCTGTACCTCACCGCGTTCTTGGCCATTTTGGATCTGACAGCTGCCTTCGGATCCACGTCTAAGACATCCGCTAACCGAATCGCATAAATAAGTACGTCTGCGAGTTCATCCCGCACCTTCTCTGCCTCAACTGGATCAAGCATGAGCTGGGACGTTTCAGTAGGTGTGAGCCACTGAAACAGGCTGACCAACTCCCCTAGTTCACCAGTCAGCGCCATAAGGAGATTCTTCGGCGTGTGGAATTTCTCCCAGTCGCGCTCCTTGGCAAACCTCCTTAGTTCCTCCCTAATGGAGCCAAAATCATCAATGGCTTGCATTGTTAAAAAGTGTTCCAGGCCATAGTTTGTAGGGAGTGGACTCTGTCTGTCGCGCCATTCTAGCATCCAGGGGATCGCACCTCGAACTCGTCGCCAACTCGATGGCTGACTAGCCCTTCACTCCCCCACGCTCAGCCGCTCGATCAGCATCGACGGCAGCCGCGCCTCGCGCATCCTCGCCTGCGTCTTCGCGATGTCGTACGCCACGCGATGGTGCGTCAGCACGCCGCGATCGGTGTCGAGTATCGCATACGAGGCGCGCGGGTCGCCATCGCGGGGCTGGCCGACGCTGCCCGGGTTAACGATCCACCGCGTCGCGCCGAGCGGCGTATCGACGCCGTCGTTCGCGTGCTGGAGGCGCGGAGACTCCGCTTCCCGGCAGACGAACGGGATATGCGAGTGGCCGACGAAACACACGTCACCCTCGAAGGCGTCGAAACTGACGCGGGCGACCTGGCTGGTGACGACGTACTCCCACACGGGCTCTCGGGGGCTGCCATGCGCGAGTGTGTAGCGCCCGTGCGCGAGCACCGGCGGCAGGCTGCCAAGGTAGCGCTTCTCCTCCGGCGACATCGTCCGCGCCGTCCAGCGAATCGCAGCGAGCGCGTACTCGTTGAACCAGGCCAGGTCCACCGTCGCGTGCTCGCCGCCACCTTCCGTTCGTGGTGAGCCTGTCGAACCACGGGCGGTCTGGCCCGCGACGCCGAGGTCGTGGTTGCCCGCAATGCACACCGACGCCCGGTCACGCACGATGGCGAGACACGCGCTAGGCTCCGGCCCATAGCCCACGATGTCGCCGACGCACCACACCTCGTCGACGCCTCGCCTATCCGCGTCCGCCAGCACCGCCTCGAGGGCCGCGAGGTTGCTGTGGATGTCGGAGATCACCGCGACGCGCATGTCGCTTCCATTCATGGTTCGACAGGCTCACCACGAACGGAAGCCTTCCACTCCGCGAGCCGTTCGCCCTGAGCCTGTCGAAGGGCTTCTTTGGGCTGCCCTACCCCTGCGCTGACAATTTCGTGTAGTCCGGCTTGCGCTTCTGTTGGAAGGCCGCGATCGCCTCTTTGCTCTCCGCCGTGAACGTCGCCAGATTCTCCACCGCGAGGCTCATCTCCAGCACCGTGTTCACCTGCGTCCAGATCTGGCGGTTGATTGCCATCTTTGTCCAGCGGATCGCTGGGCCGGGGCCGTACGCGAGGCGCTTGGCGTAGGCGAAGGCCTCGTCCATCAACTTGTCCGCAGGGACGCAGTGGTTCACCAGCCCCATCTGCGCCGCCTGCGGCCCTGAGAGGTAGTCGCCCGACATCAGGAACTCCTTGGCGCGGTGCGGCCCGATGAGCAGCGGCCAGATGACCGCGCCGCCATCGCCGGCGACGAGCCCCATGTTGACGTGCGTGTCGCCGATGCGCGCGGTGTCGGCCATGTAGATGACGTCGCAGAGCAGGGCGAGCGTGGCGCCGAGCCCGGCGGCGGGGCCGTTCACCGCGGCGATGAGCGGCGGCTCGCAGTTGAGAAAGCCCTGCACGAGGTACTTCGGCCCGCGCAGGATCGAGCCCGGCCCGGTGTCACGGTCGAACGGCTTCTTCGGCCCGGGGCTGAAGTCGCCGCCGGCGCAGAAGGCCGTCCCCGCGCCCGTCAGGATCACCGCGCCGACATCCGGGTCCGTCGAGAGGTCGTAGAAGACCGTCTCGAACGCGTGGTGCAGGTCCCCGCTGATCGCGTTGCGCTTCTCTGGGCGGTTCATCGTCAGGACCGCGACGCGCTCGCGAATCTTCACATCGAGGTGCGCCTCGGTGTACTTGCTGTAGTCCATGGCAAAGCCTCCTTGGGTGCGTTGGTCACCCCGTTGATGGTTCGACAGGCTCACCACGAACGGAGTGACGCAACGGTGTGCGCGGATGATAGCACAGAGTTTGGCAGCACAACCCGAGGCCGCGACGACCCGGAGTCCAACTACCAGCGCCAGGCGCGTCACGCAAGTTGCCGCAACCCTCGACACACTGCTAGCATGAACGCTCGGCAGAGAGATCGGAGAGGCTATGGCTGCTCGCAAAAAGAACGGCGCGAAGATCACCGGCTTCAACCACGTCGTGCTCGTCACCAACGACATGGACAAGACGGTGCGCTTCTACCGCGACCTGCTCGGCCTGAAGGTGAAGGCCACGGTCGGCGCGGCGAAGCGGCCGCCGGGGCTCATCGGCACGCGCGCCGACGACGCCTGGAAGCGCCTCTACTTCCTCGAGTTGCCCAACGGCGACACGCTCGCCTTCGTCGAGTTCCCCAAGATGGATACGGGTGCCGAGGCCTCGTACTTCAGCGGCGTGTGGCCAGGCAAGGGACGCGCCGTTACGCGACCGCAGAAAATGGACCACGTCGCGCTGAACGTCGACAGCCGCAAGGCGCTCGTCGCCGTGCAGCGCAAACTGCGCGCCGCAGGCCACACTGTCTCCGACGTGCAGGATCTCGGAGGATCGCCTTTTGTAAAATCAATCTATGTCTACGACCCGAACGGCATCCCGCTGGAGATCGCATCGTGGGATGTCAACAACCGCGTGTGGGCGAAGCGGCGTCGCGGCGACTGGTTCGCCGACCCCGATCCCGTGCCCGCACTGCGGAAATAACCACCGGCAACAAGGAGCCACGTCATGACGACAGAACAGTCCAAAGCAGCGCTGATGGAAAAGATGGACGACGCCGGCCGCGAGGCCATGAAGGAACTCGACAAACTCGAAGAGCAGGCGAATCTCAAGCCTGGCATCGAGGCCCTGCGCGAGTGGTGGAAGGCCTGGTACCTCAAGGCGGGCCACAAGCGCCTGGCGAAGGGCCTCCTCGGCAAACTCGAGTACTAGACCGCGCTCGGAGGGGCCAAGCCCGTTCGTGGTGAGCCTGTCGAACCATGAACGGTGAGGGGCCGCGCTTCACCTCGCCCGGCGCAGGTGCGGCGCACGTATCGCGATGACCGCCGTGATGGCGATGATCAGGCCGCCGCTGATCGCGAAGGTTTCTCGCAGGCCGATCCTGTCGGCGATGGCGCCGGCGGGCAGCGTGCCCAGCGGCTGGAAGGCGAACATCAGGAAGTAGAGCGCCATCACCCGGCCGCGGTACTCGGGGCTGGTGATGTGCTGCAACAGCACGTTGCCTAGCGAGATGACCGAGGCGCCGCTCAGCCCGATGAAGATGAGGATCGGGATGGCGCTGCCGAGGTGTGCGAAGACGCCCAGGCAGATCAGGCAAATACCGTCGGCGACCGTCCACAGCAGCATCGCCTTTCCCTTGGGAATCGAGTCGCCGGTCACGGCAATCACGAGCGCGCCGAGCATCGCACCGACACCTGCGAGCGCCTGGAGGTTGCCGAGCCACCCGCCGCCGAGGTGAAGGACGTCTTTGGTGTAGGCCGCCATCAGATTCTGGTACGAGTTGCCGAGCGTGGCGAAGATGGCGATGACCAGCAGCACGGTGGCGATCTCACGCTGGCTGCGCGCATAGGCCGCGCCCGCGCGCACGCTCTCGATGAACTTGGGGCGCTTGGAATCAGGGTGCGCCGGTATCTTGTACACGGACAGAATCATGCAGATCGAGAGGACGTAGGCGCCGGCCATGAGGTAGTAGACGCCCTGCACGCCTGCATGGACCAGCAGGCGGCCGCCGACGGCCGGGGCCAGCGCTTGCATCGCGTTCATCACCACGGCGTTGACGCCGATGGCGTTGGTAAGCCCTGCGCCGGGAATCAAGTCGGAGACCATCGCCTGCCGCGACGGAGTGAAGCAGGCGAACATGCTGTTGGTGATGAAGGTAAGCAGGTAGATGTGCCAGAGGTGGATGTGGCCGGAGGCGACGAGCAGGCCCATCGTGAGCGCGCTCGTCATCATCACCGACTGGCTCAGCGCTACGACCTTGCGGCGGTCGAAGCGGTCAGCCAGCGCGCCGCCGACGGGCGAGGAGAAGAAGGTGCCGACGCCGTTGACGGAGGCGATGATGCCCAATTGCAACTTGGAGCCGGTGACGTCGTAGACGAGAAAGCCAGTGGCCAAGTTCATCGACCAGACGCCGAGTTGCGCGCCGACGTTGCTGCCGAGGAGGAAGCGGAAGCCCCGGTTGCGCAACGAGTCGAGCAATGCGAGGCGGGCCACGCCAGAGAGTGGCGGTGTCGCGACGGGTCCGGCGGTGGTCTCTTCCAAGGGCACTCGTTATCTGTAGGACGGTCGGGTAACGGCGAAAAGCATCATAGCCTGTGGAACGCCGTGAGACGAGGGTTGCCGGGGCTGTGCGGCAAGTACTAGCAGCGCCAGGCCTGGCAGACGCCGTTCATGGTTCGACAGGCTCACCACGAACGGCAGGAGGCGACGGCTAGAACTTCATCGAGGTGCCGATCTCTTCCATCTTGCCGGTGGCGGTGTAGATCACGCGCTCGCAGATGTTGGTAGAGCGGTCGGCGATGCGCTCGAGGTTGTGGGCGACCCAGGTGAGGTAGGTGGCCTGGTTGATGTTCCGCGGGTCCTGGAGCATGTAGGTGATCAACTCTCGGTAGACCTGGTCGTGGAGCGCATCGACTTCGTCGTCCTTCTTGACCACTTCGCGGGCGGCAGCGACGTCGCGCTTGACGAAAGCATCCAGACTGCGGCGGAGCATATCGAGCACGATGTCCATCATGCGCGGGATGTCGACGAGCGGCTTGATGAGCGGCTGGTCGCCGATGAAGAGGTTGATCTTGCCGATGCCTGCGGCATAGTCGCCCATGCGCTCGAGGTCCGTGTTGATGTGCAGGACGGAGATGATGGTCCGCAGATCGGCGGCCATGGGCTGCTGCGTAGCGAGCAGGCGCACGCACGCCTCCTCGATCTCGTAGCGCTTTTCGTTGAGACGCTTGTCGTCGTCGACAACCTGGCGCGAGGCGGCGAAGTCGCGGCGCTTGAGAGCGTCGACGGACTTGATCACAGCCTTCTCGACCATGCTGCCGAGCGCCATGAGTTCATCCTGCAGCCGCCGGAGTTCCTGATCGAAACTGACCCGAGTCATGTTCCGCCGCCTTTCCTAGCCGAAGCGTCCAGTGATGTAGTCCTGCGTCCGCTTGTCCTTGGGGTTGGTGAATATCTCGTCCTTGGGCCCGAACTCGACGAGGTAGCCGGGCTTGCCGCCACCCTCCGTAGTTAGGAACGCTGTGTAATCGGAAACGCGAGCGGCCTGCTGCATGTTGTGGGTGACGATGACGATAGTGTAGTCCTTCGCCAGCGTCTGCATGAGGTCTTCGATCTTGAGGGTGGCAAGCGGATCGAGCGCCGAGGCAGGCTCGTCCATCAGGATGACCTCGGGCTCCACTGCGAGGGCTCGCGCGATGCAGAGGCGCTGCTGCTGGCCGCCGGAGAGTTCGTAGGCGTTGCGCTTGAG
>JACQEE010000180.1 GCA_016200725.1 Chloroflexota bacterium | reverse complement strand
TCGCTGGCGAGGTACATCGCGCCGTGGCCATAGCCGACGACGAGGCCGCCGGCGTGGCCGATGCGCGCGCCGATCACCGTGCCCGGCGAGCCCTGGTTTACCACAACGATGGCGTGCGCCCCTTCCAACTGCGACGCGGTTCGCCGCACCGCATCTTCGAAGCCCATCCCGCCTTGCAGGTGCTTCTCGATGAGGTGCGGGATCACTTCGGTGTCCGTCTGCGAGCGGAAGGTATGGCCCTCACGCTCCAACTGGGCCTTGAGGTCGAGGTAGTTCTCCACGATGCCGTTGTGAATGACCGCGACCTTGCCGGAGCAATCGACGTGCGGGTGGGCGTTGTAGTCGGCGGGGCGGCCATGCGTCGCCAAGCGGGTGTGGCCGATGGCGGTGGCGCCGCGCACCGTATGGTCGACGGCACTGTGCAGATCGTTGATGCGGCCAGCGCTCTTGAAGACGGTGATGGCGCCGCCGGCATCGAGGATGGCGACGCCGGCGCTGTCGTAGCCGCGGTACTCGAGGCGCTTGAGACCGCTGAGGACGATCGGCAGGGCCGCTTCAGTGCCGCAGTAGGCGATGATCCCGCACATGATAGGACCTCACTCCCTCCTCTCTCCATCGCTGGGAAGCGACGGAGAGAGGCGATCGGTGGATGCGCGTTGCGGCGTGGACGGACGACTCGGGACGGCGCTCGGACGATAGTAGCCCTGGTACTCGGGCGGCAGGATCGCGGCGATGCGCTGCATGATCATGTCGGCTGCGCCGACCAACTGCGCGCGGGTCATGTTGCCCTCGATCACGGGAAGCGTGAACGGCTGGCCTACCGTGACCTTGATCTTCTGGTAGGAGAACATCGAGCGGAAGCCGCGCACCTGGGCGGAGCCGGTGATGGCGACGGGCACCATGGGCGCGCCGGACTTGAGGGCGATCAAGGCCGAGCCGGGCTTGCCGCGGGCAAGGCCCTCGCGGTGGCGCGTGCCCTCGGGGAAGAGGCCGATCACATGGTCGCGGGCAAGTTCGGCGAAGACTTCGTCGAGGGTGCCGCGGCCCGGCTTCGCGCGGTTGATCCTGATCGAGCCGTAGGACCAGATCCAGAACCCGACGATGGGATGAGCGTACAGCTCGTCCTTGGCGACGAACTGCACGCGGCGCTTCATCGCGATGGAGACGAGGGACGGGTCGAACCACGACATGTGGTTGGAGACGACGATCAGCGGGCCGTGCGGCGGGGCATTCTCTTTGCCGACGACCTTCAGCCTGCCCGTAGACGTGACGATGAGCAGGGCGACGGTGCGCATGAGCCGGTAAAAGAATGCCTTCCACGGCCTGCTCATAACCGCTCCAGCATTTCGGAAATCGAGTCGACCACCTGCTCGACGTTGCGGTCGTTCGTGTCGACGCGGCGGGCGTCGTGCGCGGCGACGAGGGGCGACATCTCGCGCTTGCTATCGATGTCGTCGCGGCGGCGGAGGTCGGCGAGGACGAACTCGAAGGTCTGGGCGCCGCCACGCTTGTCCATCTCGAGGAAGCGTCGCCGCGCGCGCACTTCGGCGGAGGCTTCGAGGAAGATCTTGAGCCGCGCGTCGGGCAGCACCTGCGTGCCGATGTCGCGTCCGACCATCACGACTCGCCCCTTGGCCGCGAGGTCGCGCTGCTGCTTCACCAGCGCATGTCGCACGCCAGGCACCTTGGATACGGCGGAGACGGCGGCGTCGACCGCCGTCGTGTAGATGGAGGCTGTCACGTTGCGGCCATCGACGAAGACGTCGGGAGGCCGCGAGCCTTTCTGCTCGCTGAAGCGGATGGCGATGCTCTGCGCCAGCCTCGTGAGCGCGTCGATGTCGTCGAGACGGAGGCCGCGCTCGAGCGCGAGCAGCGTGACCGCCCGGTACATCGCGCCGGTGTCGATAAACGTGTACCCCAGGCGCTCGGCGAGTCGCAGGCCCACAGTGGTCTTGCCGGAGGCGCTCGGCCCGTCGATGGCGATGGCGGGAGCTTTCAGGAGTATGTCGGCTCGAGTCATGTTACGGGAATTATAAGCGACGGCGAAGCCTCGAAGCGGCTTCAGCCCAGGCGGGGCGGCGTATGTTGACACCTCGGCGAACGCCTCGCTAGGCTTCCGGCACGATGGGATAGGAGGCGCGCGATGGCTGGCAAACTCGAGGGCAAGGCGGCGATCGTGACAGGCGCAGGCGGCGGCATCGGCCGCGCAGGGGCTGCGCTCTTCGCGAAGGAAGGCGCAGGCGTCGTTATCGCGGAGATCGACGAGAAGACGGGGCGCGAAACCGAGAGGCTCATCCAGGACACGGGGGGCAAGGCCCTGTTCGTGCGCACAGACGTGAGCAAGCCTGTGAGCGTCCAAGCGGCTGTCGCTGCGTGCCTCCGCCAGTACGGGCGCCTCGACGTGATGTACAACAACGCAGGCTTCTCGATGGAGGAGGAGAAGGGGGTGGCGGACACGCCGGTGGAGGTGTGGCAGCAAACGTACAACGTCAATCTGTTCGGGACGTTTCTGTTCTGCAAGTTCGCCATTCCTGAGATGATCAAGGTGGGCGGTGGGTCGGTGATCGGCACGGCCTCGGTTGCCGGTCTCATCGGAGCGTGGAAGAAGCACGCCTACGCCACGATGAAATCGGGGGTCATCGGCCTGATGCGGACGATCGCGCTCGAATATGCGGCGCAGGGCGTCCGCGCCAACGCTATTTGCCCCGGCCTAACGGTGTCGCCGCGGGTCGGGGGCCGGATGGTGGCCGACCCGAAGCGTAAAGAAGGGTATCTGAAGCGCCAGCCGCTCGGCTTGTGCGAGCCGGAGGACATCGCGAAGACGGCGCTCTTTCTGGCGAGCGACGACTCGCGGATGATCACCGGGCAGTACATCGTTGTGGATGGCGGCCACGTGCTAGATACGGGACGGGTGTTGTAGGCCTCGGTATGCCACCTCGCCCGGTCACTGGCTACGTCATCAAGTCACATGCCCTCTTCGAGATGCGGCGCCGGGGCATCAGCCGCGCATTGGTACGTCGTATACTTGCATCACCGCAACAGTCAGAGGAAGTGAAGCTAGGCCGCCACGTCTTTCAGTCGTTGATAGCACGCGGTAGGCGACCATATCTCCTTCGAGTGTTCGTTGATTTTGACAGGGGGCCGAGGCCAGAGGTTGTAAC
>JACQEE010000190.1 GCA_016200725.1 Chloroflexota bacterium | reverse complement strand
TGCTCGCCCGCCAGTTTCGACCTCGCATACGCCCCAAGCGGATGGGTGGGCGCCTCCTCGTCATAGGGCGCGTCGGAGGACCCGTCGAAGACGAAGTCGGTGCTCACGTGCAGCAGCCTTGAACCTGACATCGCACAGGCTCGGGCGAGATAGCCCGGCGCGAGACCGTTGATCTCGTTCGCGATGTCCGGCTCGATCTCGGCCTTGTCGACCGCCGTGTAAGCGGCGCAGTTGATGCACCATTCGGCGGCGTATTTACCGAGCGCGACCTCAGCGACTGACTCGGGCGAGGCGATGTCGAGCACGGATCGAGGGGGGGCCATCACGTCGTGCCCCGCCGAGCGCAGATGCGCGACGAGGTCGGAGCCGAGCATGCCCCAGCCTCCGACGACGAGCACCTTCATCGCGGCAAAGTCTACTTTGGGCCCGGGTTACACGTTGACCAGGTGAGCGCCCACCGGCTCTTTCTCGCGTAGGTCGAGGCCACCTTCGAGCACCGACTTGAGGTTAGCCAAATAGAACGTCCAACCCTGCAAGCAGTCGACGTAGAAACGCTCGCGCCTATCCACGTCGGTCATCACGTGGCTCTGAAGCAGCTCGATCGCCGTTCGTCCATCAAGGCGGGCAAGCGTCAAAGCCACCGTGCAGCCGTCACCGAACGAAAACGCGAGGCTGCCGAAGCCATCGGAGGTGAGGATCGAGCCCTTTTCGATAGTGCCCTCCACCCACTCCCACCGATATGTGCAGCCGCGCACGGCGCTCTCAGCGGGGTCGAGCGGCTTGCCCTCCTTGTCGTAGTACTCAGCCTTGGTGAGGAACCATCGCTCGAGCTCACCCGAGCGAACCCAAGCGCTGAACACCGCCTCTTGACTGCGGTCGACAAACACGCGCAGTCGAAACTCGCGCCAATCCTTCATCCCATTCTCCCCTTGGCGGCCGACGACCGGATTGTTAAGAGCCAGCCAACCGTTAATTAGGATACTACTCAAGCGTGGGCCGCAGAAGTCGGCTGCAAGCGGCCGTGCCATCAGAAATGGAAGGTTTCCTAAGCCGCGCGCAGCAAGCGAAGGGCGAGAATGTCGCGCAGACGGTCTGCGAGCGACCTCTGAGTCGATTCCACCGGATGGCCGGCTAGGAGGCGAGCGATGTTCCGTACGTCCTTCGAGGCAGCCAGAGTCGGGTCGGCAAGCAAGAACGGTCTGCGCGCGCGGATGTGGAACACGGCCTCGCGGTCGTGGCGGACGCAGCCTGCATAACGAAGGGCGCGCCCAAGAAACTCCTGGGCGACCGCGTTGATCCGCGCGAACACGAGGCGGCCCTCGGCCTCATTTTCGACCATATTCATCACGACGCGCACGTTGGCATCTGGCCTGCGCAGCCAGAGCGCCTTGGCGATCGCGTATGAGTCGGCCATGCTCGCAGGATCGGGTGTTACGACGAGCAGAGTCTCGTCAGCCGCGCATAGAAACGTCAGAACGTTGTCGTCGATGCCCGAGCCTGTATCGAGGATCAGGTCGTCGAACTGCAACTCGAGGTCTTGCACCTCACTCAGGAAGCGGTCGAGGATGCGATCCCCCATCTGAAAAAGGGACTCGATGCCCGAGCCGCCCGCGATGAATTTGACGCCGCCGGGGCCGGATTGTATCGCGCTGGCGAGGGTTGTGTCGCCACGCACCACGTGTTGAAGCTTGATGGACGACGGGCAGCCGAGCACAAGGTCGAGATTCGCCAGACCGATGTCCGCGTCGAAGAGCAGCACCGACCGATCTAGATCGGCAAGAGCGATGCCCAGGTTGGCGCTAAGGTTTGTCTTGCCCACGCCCCCTTTTCCGCTCGTGACGGCCGTGATTCGCATCGTTCAACCCTCGCGGCGCTCGCGCCTACCTAGCATTGTCGGCAGGGCGATTCCGCAAGGTTACGGGGGTGTTTCGGCGATGGGCGTCCTTGCGTCGTCGTCGAGAAGAAGCTCGACGACGACCACGTCCCGCCAGACGCCGTCGAGCTTGCCGTGACGGCGATAGATGCCAACTTCTCGGAAGCCCAGAGAGCGCATGAGCGCGCGGCTGGGCTGGTTCTCGACGAAAATGCGCGAGACAAGCTTCCACAAGCCGGCGCGTTTCGCCTCCGCGCACAGAGCTTCCATCGCCAGCCGCCCCGCTCCACGCCCGCGCCACCCGTCCAGCACGTACACGCTGAATTCGGCGATCCCGGCATAGCAGGCTCGCGGGCGATAGGAGGAGGTCGATGCGAATGCGATCGCCCGCCCACCTTCCTCGACCACGACGATCGGGTGGCCATCGAACCAGGCCCCGATCTGCGCCACTTCGCGGGGCTCGGTCTCGAAGGTGCCCTGCCGCTGGGCGATACCCTCGTTGTAGATCGAGCAAATGGCGGGGGCGTCGCCCAGCGCCGCAAGGCGGACGGTCATAAGCCTAGTCGCTCGTCGCTGGTCACTTGTCGCTTGATCCTCAGCAGCACGCTTGGGCGGTCTCGCCCTGACAGCATACGCTCGCGCTGTCGCCGCAGCCACAGGATGCCGCCTCCACGTCGAGTTGGTCGTCGAGCAAGGCGTAGACTTCCCATTGGTTGCCGTCCGGGTCGCGAACCCACACCTTCTCCTGGATCGCGTAGCAACACTCCACTTCACGCTCGGGCACCGGCTTCAAACCAGCCGTAGTGAGCCGCTCGCCGGCGGCGAACACCTCTTCCTTCGTCGGGACGAGGATGCCGAGGTGGTTGAGCGGCCCGCGGCCCTCGGATGCGCCCTGATTGAGGGCGAGCTTGAGGCCGGGCGATTCGATGTCGAAGTTGGCATAGCCTGGCCGGCGCTTGTGGGCGGCTTGCCCGAAGAACGCCTCGTACCAGGCGACGGAGCGGTCCAGATCGGCAACGTTCAGGGAAAGATGGGTCTTAGCAACAGGCATCGTAGTCTCCTTCGGCCAGCTTGGCCAGATAGTCGGCGAGTTCCTTCAGTGCGGGGCGGTTGGCCGAGCAGAGCACGCGGCGGCCGTCGCGGTTCATACGGATCAAGCCCGCCTCCTCCAGCTCATGGAGGTGGTGGGAGATCGTCGAGTTGATCTTGACCTCGCCGCTTACGTGGCAACACACTTCGCCCGCGGTGGCCGCTTGGAGGCCCATGTCGTCCGCCGGGGCGCAGCAGCGTCCGGCCAGATACTCCACGATGTGCAGGCGGGTCGGATCGCCCAGCGCGCGCAACGCCTCCGCTTCGGATAATTCGCTAGCCATCGAATTATCAGACGCGGGAATATTTCGTAAAGTTCCGAAATATAGCTACTATTTCATCGAACCGTGCTCATAGGTCTCGAACGGATCGCTCATCTCAACGTACGTGTGGCGGTCGAGCGCGACCCCGTTCCAGTCGAACAGATAAAAGCGGGGCGCCCGTCGCGACAGCACAAGTTCGACAAGCTGAGATCGGCCCTTGGCGCGCGTGTTCTGAGGCGGGTCGGTCGCCGCCGTCACCACGTCCACGCCCGATATCAAGCGGCGCACCTCGCCCATCTCGTCGAGCGCCGAATAGA
>JACQEE010000161.1 GCA_016200725.1 Chloroflexota bacterium | reverse complement strand
GGCATCGGTCTCAAAGCGACCGCAAGAAATTCAGGATGTTTTGCTTTTGCGCTGCCGACAGGGCGTTGTAGTTCCCAATCACCGTGGCTGCTTCTCCGCCGTGCGCCGCAATGGCAGCGCCCAGTTCGATGACGCGCAGCCGGGATAAAGGCCAGAAAGGAAAGGTAGTCATCAGTGTCCGATCGATGGAGGCCAGGTTGGTCCGGCCAGCGACTCAGACTACCAGAATTCGACCGGCGTGTGATTCAGGGAGGGGACGTGACTTCGTCTACCGCTTGGCTTCGGCTGGCTTCGGCGACCCGAAGACCTGTCGGAGGAAAAGGCCAGGTCTCTTGGACTGGAGGCACGGCATGAGTTTAGAGTCTTTGCGATGCGCCGGTAATTCAAGCGTCCCGGCGGGGACAAAGAACGCCTGATGGCAGATGGGGCACTCAACTTGATATTTCATTCGAGTCATTGCGTACGTAGTATGCCGCTATCGCGTGCAGGTGTCAAGTGCCAAGACTAGGCTATGGGGAAGCTAGTTGCCGGAGATGGTTACCGTTGTCGGCGCACCTGATTACGTACGTATGCAGTTGTGTTAGCGCGTGACGCCGGCTGTCGCCAGCGCGGCCAGTTTGGTCCGCGAGAGGCCGAGCACACTTCCGAGCACTTCGCGTGTGTGCTGGCCCAGCCGCGGCGATGGCTGGGGCGTCGCCCATGGTTCCCGCGAGGTCAGGTAGGGCGGGCGAAGGTAGGTCATGGCGCCGAAGGCTGGGTGTGATGACTTGCGCCATGACTCCCGAGCAGCGAATTGCGGGTCGGCGAGGACCTCGGTCATGCTACGCGATGGGCCGACTGGGATGTCGAGCGCCTGGCACTTGATGTACAGGTCTTCCTTCTCCTGTTGCATCAGCCAGGGCAACATCAGGTCGTTCAGGTCTTCTTTGTACTGCGCGCGCTGGCGCCGGTCGCCGTTGAAGGGCGCGACTTTGGCCCATTCGGGGTCGCCCATCAACTTCACGAAGCGCTGCCAGTGGGCCTCCTGCACCAGGAAGATGCTCACCCATCCGTCCTTCACGGGGTAGAAGTCGAAGGGAGCGATGCCGTGGACACGCTCCTCGCGGCGGGCCTCACGGCCGTCGAACGCGACGCGGTTGATCGGCGTGGCCATCATCGGCACGATAGACTCTACTTCCGAGACGTCGACATGGCGACCTTCGCCGTCGTACTGCCGCGCGAAGAGGGCCATCTGTGTTCCCGACGCTGCGCACAGACCGGCTGCCATCGCGGCGGGGCGACCCGGCAGCGAAAGCGGAGGCTCGTTGACGGACTCGACTTCGGGCGGCGTTACCCATCCCGCACCGCTCATGTGGAAGGACACCGAAGGGTAACCATTATCGTTTCGGTAAGGTCCATTGCTCCCGTATGGCGTGACGGTAGTTACGACGAGGCTGGGATGGCTGCGCCGCAGCGCCGCGTAGGTTAGCCCAAGCGATTCCTTCTCTCTGAGCGGACGGTCTTCGATGAAGGCGTCAACCTTGCCGAGGAGCCCATGCAGCAGGTCGCGGCCAGCCTTGGTGCGCACGTCGATTGCCACTCCGCGCTTCTCGGCGTTGAGGTGCGCGAAGAGCAGGCTGCGGTCGTCACCGGGTACGTCGCCCGCGAAGGGTGGCAGGCCGCGACCGGGGTCGCCATTCGGCAGGCACTCGATCTTGATGACCTCGGCCCCGAGGTCGGCGAGCACCTTGCCGCAGAAGGGGGCAGTGATTGCCTCGCCCCACTCCACGATTCGCGTGCCTTTGAGGAATCGGTATGCCATCAGCCATCCGCTGTAGCGGCGAGTCTCTTTCGCCGTAGGTTCCTGAACCCTGCCCGCAGCACCACTGCCATCCCGATGCCGACCAGCCCCCAGATCATCGGCGGTGGTTCATCGAAGGCGTAGGCGACGCCCACGAAGACCGCCCAGCCAAACGCCGCGCCCCAGCCGGTGTTGCGCAGGGCGGCAATCATGCTCACTCCAGCGACCGTCCCGATGCCTGCCGCGAGCGGGAGCGCGCCAAGCGCGGCGCCGACGGCTGGTGCGAGTCCTTCGCCGCCGCGAAAGCCTAACAGGGGCGACCGCCAGTGGCCAACCACCGCAGCCGCTCCGCCCGCAAGGCTGGCTGCGTCGGAGAGGCCAACCCAGTGTCCGATCAGCACGGCCAGCGCACCCTTTCCGAAGTCGGCGAGGGCGGCGACCACTCCGAGCGTGTGGCTCACCTGCCGAAACAGGTTCGCCGCGCCGGGGTTGCGCGTGCCCGCTTTCGTAAGGTCGACCCCTTGCGAGCGGCCCAGCCAGTAGGCGAAGGGCATGGCGCCCAGCGCGTACCCGGCCACCAGCGTCACGAAGAGGTCCACGGGTGCTCCCACGGAGGCGCGGCTATTGTAGCGATGCCACGCCTAGCAATCCATACGCGGTCGCCTACCAGCCCGGCTCAATAGGTGCAGGCGGCCCGACGATTACGCGGCGAGTCGTGACAATTGTGGCGAGATGAACCTATCTAATGGGCCAGTGTGCGGCCGGTTGCGGCTCTGTGTGTCGACGGCGAAGTCGCGGTAAAGGCGTGGTCAACGGAGGTGTCGACAGAACTGAGTGACGACATTTGTCGTGATTTCGTGAAATTTCGGCACTTCGGTGCCTGTGAGACTCGCCGAGCCAACCGTTCGTGAGGGACAAGAGGTGTCCCTCATTTCAACGTACCATTTGGCCCAAGAGGCAGCGTCGACGTTGGCGTTTGGGGGTGGTGAAAGAAAAACCCGCCGGTCTGGCGGGTGGCGAGACGCTCACTGCGCAATGTCTCTCTATGTATAATGTACGTACATTGTCAAGGCCCTGCAGTCACATCAGTCGAGCAGGCGGTAGGGCGGGAGAGATCGCTACTTGATTAGAGGCCGTCGCGTGCCTGTCGAGAAGGTCAATAGCGAGATACGCATCAAACTCAACGACGTGGTCGACTGCCTGCTCACCGGCATGAAGACACCAACAGGCAATGTTTCGTTAATCGCGGCCTTCGAGTCCATGCGACGCGGGGGGCCGCGAGGGTTTGGTGGCTCGCCGATTTGGAAGCGGCAGCAGACGTAGCGACGCTTCCCTCTGCTAGAATCGCGGCACCCCATTCCATAGGCACGCTATGAAGAACGGCTTTCGCGTCCTTGATTCGGACATGCACGTGGTGGAGCCGCCGGACCTGTGGCAGCGGTACATCGCGCCGGCTTTTCGCGAGCGCGCGCCGGTCGGCCTGCTCCGCTTTCCGCGTGACTTCGCGATGGTCGTCGACGGCAGGTCGCTGGGGCTGGCCGAGGGCAACCCGATGCGCATCAAGGCGCGCGACCTGACGAATGCGCAGAAGGACGAGCGCTACGCCTTCGCCATCGCGCAGGGGTGGGACTCGCACTCGCAACTGAAGGCGATGGATGCCGAGGGGATCGACCTGGCGGTGATGTTTCCCTCGCGCGGGTTGTTCGTGCTCGGCCTCGATAGCACCGAGACGGCTGGCGAGGCGGGCATCACACCTCCGTACGCCGCGGCCATCGCGCGGGCGTACAACGACTGGATGCGCGACTTCTGCGCCGTCGACCGCAAGCGCATGTTCGGCGCGGGCATGATTGCCCCGCACGACATCGAGGGGTCGGCGAGCGAGGTGCGGCGCTGCGTACGCGACCTCGGCTTCAAGGCGATGTTCACGCTGCCCGGCTGTGTCAACAAGCGTCCGTGGCATCATGCCGCCTACGATCCGTTGTGGGCTGCCTGCCAAGAAGCAGACGTGCCGATCGTTTTCCACGGCGGCGGTCGAGACCACCTGAGCCCAGATTTTACCCTTGAGGTGCTCGAGTACGTTTCGATGTGGCATACGTTCTCGCACCCGCTCGGGCCGATGATGGCGCTCGTCAGCCTGACCGCGGGCGCTGTCTTCGAGCGGTTCCCGCGCCTGCGCGCCGCCTTCCTGGAAGGCAACTGCTCGTGGGCGCCGTGGCTTTTCTACCGCCTCGACGACCTCCACGAGTGGCGCGGCCGCTACGAGGTGCCCGCGCTGAAGGCGAAGCCATCCGAGTATTTCAAGCGCCATTGCTACATTTCGGTGGAGGCCGACGAGTCGCCGGTGAAGTGGGCCGTCGAGGCCGTAGGCGACGAAAACATCGTCTTCAGCACCGACTACCCGCACGCGGACGCGAAGTTTCCGTACGCGGTCGAGAAGGTGCAGCAGTTGCCGGTCTCGAAAGAATCGATGCGCAAGTTCCTGTGGGACAACTGCGCGCGGTTGTACAAGTTGGAGGGGCGCGGATGAGGTTGGTGGAGCGCGTCTCGTTGCGTGGCTGTATACCTGGCGTCACCCCTCACCCTCCTGGCTGCGCCAGGAGCCCTCTCCCGCAAGGGGAGAGGGGGGAAACCACGTGACGCAATCGCTGGCAAATACCACAGCGATCGTCACCGGCGCGTCGCGCGGCATCGGACGCCTGATCGCGATTGCGCTGGCAGCGGAGGGCGCGAAGGTAGCCGTCGTTGCGCGCACCTCTGGCGCGAAGGCCAAGGTGGGGACCATCGAGCACGTCGCCGCCGAGATTGAGACGCGCGTGGGCATAGCGCTGCCGGTGCAGTGCGATATCACGCGGGAAGAGGCGGTCAAGTCGATGGTGCGTCGCGTCCACAAGGCATGGGGGCGCATCGATCTGCTGGTCAACAACGCCGCCATCTATCCGCGCACCGACTTCCTCGACCTCTCGCCTGACGATTGGCGCACGGGGCTAGAGATCAACCTGACCGGCCCGTTTCTCTGCTGCAAGGCGGTCGTCCCGCACATGATCGCGCAGGGCGGCGGCAGCATCGTCAACATCGGCTCGGCGTCGGGATCCTGGTCGACACTCGAGGGCCAGGTGATGTACGCGACGGCGAAGGCGGGGCTGACGCGCTTCAGCACCGCGCTCGCCATGGAACTGCGCCGCCACAACATCGCTGTCAACTGCCTCGATCCCGGCGCGGTGCGCACAGAAGGTGTCGTGGAATACGTACTCAAGGGCGGCGCCGAACCGCTCGAGCAGAAGGGCTACTACTGGTACCCGCCGGAGCCTCAGGTCATCGGCCCGTCGCTCGTCCACCTGGCGAAGCAGCGAGGCGCGTTCAGCGGCCACGTGCTGCGCCGCTACGACTACGGCAAGACCTGGGGCGAGGGCATCGCGCCGCCGAAGTCGGCGCTGGACGAAGACGTGAGCCGCCTCCGGGCGAGCCGGGAGAGGAACGAACCCTCCCTCTAACTCCCGCCAGGATTTCCAGGACGAGAGGAGCATGTGATGACCACGCAGCCGCCGGCCCCATCCAAACTCGAGCAGTTGTATCGCTCGAAGACGTCAAAGTCGAAGGCGCTGTTCGACGAGACATCGCGGTATGTCGTCGGCGGCGAGTCGGGCACGGGCATGCTGATGCCCTACCCAGAGTACGTCACGCACGCCGAAGGGCCGTACCTCTATACGGTCGAGGGGCAGCGCCTCGTCGATTTCGTGAACGGCACCTTCGTGCTGGCGCTGGGGCACAACCACCCGGCGATCCGGAAGGCCATCCAAGACTAGGTCGCCAAGGGCACGATGTTCACCTTCCCAACCACGCTCGTACGCGACATGGCGCGCGAACTCGTCGAACGCATCCCCTCCGTCGATCGCCTGCGCTTCACCGCATCCGGGTCAGAGGCGGTGATGTTCGCCGTGCGACTGGCGAGGCTGTACACGGGAAAGACCAAGATCGCGAAGATGCAGGGGGGCTACCACGGCACCTTCGACCCGCTTTGGACAGGGGTGGCGGGCGAACCCGGCTCGCTGGCGGGCCAGCCTGACGTCCCGGGGATGATTCCAGGCGTAAAGAACAACCTCGTCATTCTGCCCTTCAACCACGCCGAGCGGTCGGTGCAGATCATCGAGGAGAATGCGAAGGACCTCGCCATCGTCTGCGTTGAGCCGGTGATGGGCTCGACGGGCATGCTGCCGCCGAAGCCGGGCTATCTCGAGGCGCTGCGCGACGTGACGCGCAAGCACAACATCGTCCTGCTGTTCGACGAGATGATCTCGTTCTCCATCGCCAGAGGCGGCGCTCAGGAGTTCTACGGCGTGACGCCGGACATGACGACGACGGGCAAGGCCATCGGCGGCGGTATGCCCCTCGCGATCTTCGGCGGCCGCGCGGACATCATGGAGCGCGCCGACCTGTGGACTCGCGACGGCAAGCCAAAGGCGGTCCAGATGGCGACGTACGGCGCACATCCCCTCTCGCTCGCCGCGGGCCACGCCGTGCTGCAGCAACTCACGCCGGAGGTCTACACGAAACTGCACCGCCTGGGCGACCGCCTCCGCGATGGGCTGAAGGGGCTGTTCGCTAGGCGCGAGTATCCGATGCAAGTGAGCGGTGTCGGCCACCTCTTCGGCATCTACTGCTCGCGGGTGCCGGTGTGGGACTACGCGACGGTCCAGGCGTCGAACTTGCAGATGATCACGACGGACATCACGCTCGGGATGCTGGCACGCGGCTACTTCATGTCGCATCGCGCTCGCGGCTGCCTCAGCGCGGCGATGAGCGAAGAGCACGTCGACGGGTTCATCGATGCGATGGACCAGACGCTGAAGGAAGTGGACTGGCCTGCGGTGTAAGAGGCCTCGCCTCACCCTCTCCTTCGACTTCGCTCAGGACAGGCTCTGCTTCGCAGGGCTCCCTCTCCAGCGCAGATGGAGAGGGAGGGCTAGCTGCCGCCCAGGAGCCGCAGGAGCCACCGGGCGCCCTCGGCGCCGGCGAAGGCGATGGCGGTGTTCTTGATCGTCTTGCCAACGATGGCGGCAAGGATGAACTTGGGGAGTGGGAGCCGCAGCGCACCTGCGGAGATTCCCACGATGTCATAGACAGGGTTCGGGATGCACGAGAAGACAAAGACCACGAGCCACCCTCGCCGCTCGACCCACCCGTGCAGTCGTTTGTACAAGCGGCTGTTCTCGAACATACCGGTACCGCTGTAGCCGACGAGATAGCCGGTCATCTCACCGATGCCCTCGGCAAGGCCGGCGAGGGGACCAACGAGTAGCGGGTTGAGAAAGGCGCCGCCGAAGAAGATAGCCGCGTCGCCCGGGATGGGAATGACGAACGAGGCGGCCCCCATCAGGGGGACGACGAAGACGATCGGGTAGCCAACGCGGTGCACGAGGTCCTGCACGTTGGTCAACTCGTGCCGGTAGAGCACGATTACCGCGAGGATGGCAGCGACGATGCCGAGCAAGAGGACGCGCAGATGCTTTGGCTTCACGCTAAGCAGCAGCGATTCGATCCAGCCCGGGTGGTGCGCTTTGACGGGCTTTGGCTGAGCGGTGGTGGAGTCTTCCATGTAGGCGAGGTATGAGAACCGCAGCGTCATATGACAGATAGGCTGCGAGCGGGTTACCAGAAGATTGTAGAGCAAAGGCGTCGCGGGTGCCCGTATGCTTCAAGCGAGGTGCTTGGCGTACTCGGTCCCGATGTGCCCCTGTGCCTCGAGGCGTGACCACTCGGCGTCCGTGATACCAAGGAGTTGGCGGTAGGCGTGATCGTTGTCCTGTCCCAGAGTCGCGGGGCCGCGACGCACGCTGTTCGGCGTGTTAGCCATCTTCCAGACGATGCCCGGGTAGCGGTGCGTGCCGGATGGCGGGTGGTGGATCGTAGCGAAGAAGCCTCGGGCGTTAAGGTGGGGATCCTCATAAGCGTCGCGGTCGTCGTTCACGGTGCCCGCGGGGACGCCCTCGGCCTGGAGGCGGTCCATGAGCCAGCGAGCGTGCTGCTGCGTCGTCCACGCTTCGATGTGCTCGTCCAACTCGCGGCGATGCTCCCAGCGGCCTTGCTGTGTGGCGAATCGCGCATTGCTGGCCCACTCGGGGTGGCGCATCACCTCAAGCAAGCCCTGCCACTCGGCGTCGTTGCCGGCGGCGATGGCGATCCAGCGGTCGTCGCCGAGGCAGCGGTAGGTGTTGTGCGGGGCCATGGGGTAGAGGTCGTTGCCGGCCTGTCGAGCGATGCGCTGGTTCATCTGGTAGTCGAGCAACACCTCTGGGAAGTGGTTGATCACGGTCTCGGTCTGCGCCAACTCGATCAGCTGGCCGCGCCCTGTGCGCCTCGCCTGGAGCAGCGCCGTCACCGCGGCGAATGCTGCCGTCGCGGCGGCGGCGGAGTCGCCGAAGAAGATGTCGTCCGTTGTCGTGGGATCGGAGTCTTCGTAGCCACGGATGTAGGTGTGCCCGGAGGCGCCTTCGATGTGCGAGCCGTAGGAGCGGAAGTCGCGGTAGGCGCCGGTGAGGCCATAGCCGGGCATGCGGAGGGCGACGAGGTCGGGCTTGATGCGCCGCAACGTCTCCCACTCGAGGCCCCAGCGGTCGACGTTCTCGGGCACGTTGTTCTCGATGAGCAGATCGGAGACGGCGACGAGGCGCTGGGCGATAGCATGGCCCTCGGGCTTCGAGAGGTCGATGGTCATGCTCAATTTGTGACGGCCATGCGAGTTGTAGAAGTTCCAGCGGTTCCAGGGCTGCTCGCCGGGCTCCCAATATGGATAGCAGCCCGTCCAGGTGCGCGTCGAGTCGATCCAGTGCTTGGTCGGCCGGGCGAACATGCCGCGCGTGGT